>JADZBD010000010.1 GCA_020852255.1 Bacteroidia bacterium
ATCATCAGTGCACCTCCGACAGTAGCCAGCGCGGGCCCCGACCAGAACCTGTGTAATGTAAGCAGCTCGTCATTTTCAGGAAACACTCCCAGCACCGGCACGGGAGTTTGGACACTGATTGCAGGTACAGGCACGATTGCTTCTCCCAACTCACCAACAAGTGCCGTATCGGGTTTGAGTGTGGGAACAAATACATTTCAATGGACGATCAGCAATGGCTCCTGTCCGCCAAGTACAGATCAGGTGAGCATCATCATCAGTGCACCTCCGACAGTAGCCAGTGCGGGCCCCGACCAGAACCTGTGTAATGTAAGCAGCTCGGCATTTTCAGGAAACACTCCCAGCACCGGCACGGGAGTTTGGACACTTGTTGCCGGAAGCGGGTTTATTACCACGCCATCCTCGGCAACCAGCAACGTTACAGGGCTCGGATTTGGCACTAATACATTCGTATGGACAATCAGCAACGGAAGTTGCCCTAATTCAACAGATACGGTAAGAATTTCGGTGTATGCATTACCAACACTTGCCTCGGCGGGACCGGATCAAAATCTTTGTAACCAGTTTGCCTCCGTGCTGGCTGGCAATGCGCCAACCACAGGAACAGGCCTGTGGACTGTTTTGGCAGGAGGTGCAACATTAACTACTGCATCCTCACCTACATCAGCGGTAACAGGACTAACTTTTGGTATCAACACCTTTCAATGGACCATTAGCAACGGATCTTGTCCCGCAACTTCTGATGTTGTCAATATTTTTGTTGACCCGCAGCCCACTCCGGCATTTGCCGGCTCAGATCAGGCTTTATGTAACATTACATCAACTAACCTGACAGGAAATACACCGGTTACCGGCACAGGAATATGGACACTCATTGCCGGATCTGGTTTGATCACCAATGCAACTTGGCCAACTACAGGTATTACGGGACTTGGATTTGGAACAAACACTTTCGTTTGGACAATATCCAGTGGAATCTGCCCGGCTTCTACCGATACAGTACATATTGTAGTGAGTCAGCTTCCAACAGTTGCAGATGCAGGGCCGGATCAGGCTTTATGTAATGTGATGAATTCGGCCCTGGCGGGTAATACACCTGTTACAGGCATGGGCACGTGGACATTGGTTTCAGGTACAGGCACAATCACTTTGCCGAATTCATCAACCTCATCTGTTACTGGTTTAAGTGTGGGCGTGAATATTTTTGCCTGGACGATCCAGAGTGGTTCCTGCCCCGCAAGTTCTGATACAGTTCAACTTGTGGTGAGTGCACTGCCTACCATTGCAGCAGCCGGACCGGATCAGTTTTTGTGTAATGTAACGAGCTCTTCATTCTCCGGAAATTCACCGCTGACGGGTACAGGCGTGTGGACACTGATCGCGGGTACAGGCACCATCACCACTCCTTCGTCGCCGGCGAGTACTGTAACAGGTCTGAGTGTGGGAACAAATACTTTTCAGTGGACAATTAGTAACGGATCCTGTCCACCTTCCATAGATTCAGTAACAGTAGAAGTCTATGATCTTCCCTCAAATGCCCTTGCAGGCCCCGATCAGTCAATCTGTATAGATTCCGTCTTGCTCAGTGGCAGCGTTGTTCAGGTGGGAACAGGAACCTGGACACTGATTGCGGGCAGCGGAACAATTATCAATCCTAATTCTTCGACCACGTGGGTTACCGGAATGGGACTTGGAACGAACATATTTGAGTGGATGATCAGCAACGGAACCTGTCCCCCTTCAAAGGATACGGTTCAGATTACCGTGAATCCTGCCCCGACGGCGCCTAATGCCGGTGCAGATCAGGGGCTCTGCAATATTTTTTCCACCTCCTTTGCCGGCAATACACCACTGGTAGGTACGGGTCTTTGGGCCCTGGTATCAGGATCAGGTACACCAGCATCACCGGGAAGTGAAACATCCCCTGTCTCCGGTCTTGGTATCGGTGTGAACCAATTCACATGGACGATTACGATCGGGAATTGTTCCCTGACGGACACGATGAATATTATCGTTTATGATCTGCCCACGGTGTCAAATGCAGGCCCGGACCAAAATGTGTGTTTTGATTCAGCGGTATTTTCAGGGAACACACCGTTGGTGGGTACAGGATTATGGACACTGGTGAGTGGAACCGGGGTGGTTGCTAACCCCACATCTCCTTCATCTGCTGTTTCAGGTTTAAGTATCGGGCCAAACGTATTTACCTGGACAATTTCCAATGGAAATTGCCCATCTTCAACCGATACTATTATTTTGACAGGACTCCCGCCCACCACGCTTGCCGATGCCGGACCGGATCAGTCGTTGTGTAATACCTTCAGCAGCGTATTCACAGGCAACACACCGATAGTGGGAGCCGGAACCTGGAGTTTAGTTAATGGATCCGGAGTGATTGCCAGTCCTTCATCTGAAACATCAGCAGTTTCCGGTTTGAGCATAGGCACGAATACATTTGTTTGGACAATCGTTAACGGAACCTGCCCGCCAACAACTGACACAATGCATATAGTGGTGTATGCCCTGCCGTCACCATCCAATGCCGGTCCCGATCAAAGTATTTGTACAGATTCATCCGGACTTACCGGCAATACTCCGGCGATAGGTATCGGGATGTGGTCTGTTGTTATGGGAACAGGAACAATCCAATCTCCGGCGCAGGCATTTACTGATTTTGTCAATATAGGATTAGGAGCGAATGCCTGCGTGTGGACAATCTCAAATGGCGTATGTCCGGCCAATACGGATACGGTAATTATTGTTGTAAGTGCACTACCCACCCCTGCATTTGCAGGCGCCGACCAGGTGATTTGCTCAGATACCGCATTCCTCAATGCCAATCCGGTATTAGTTGGAACGGGCAGCTGGACACTGGTAAGCGGAACGGGAATTTTTGCGGACACCGCAGCGGAGAACACCCTGGTGTCAGGAATTTCTGTTGGCATGAATGTGTTTGAATGGACAACCACCAACGGAACTTGTCCGGTTTCCACGGATCAGGTTACAATTACCGTAATGCAGACACCGACGCTTGCAGATGCAGGACCGGATCAGGTATTATATGTACCAATCGCCATTATGAACGGGAATGTTCCCATTATCGGCACCGGATCATGGTCAGTAGTTTCCGGTACAGCGACTATAACCAATCCTTTGGATCCGAATACTATGGTTACAGATCTTCCAACAGGAACGCATGTTTTGCAATGGTCGGTCTCCAACAGTCCCTGTGCTGACAGTTACGACTATGTTATCCTTGAGGTAAAGGAATATCAGATCCCGAACGGTTTCTCGCCGAATAATGACGGTCTAAATGATGAGTTTACAGTGCCCGGCGCCGAAATATTTGACAATGTGAAACTTAAGGTCTTTAACCGCTGGGGGGGACTGGTATACTGGTCAGATGATTACAAGAATACGTGGAAGGGAGAGAACATGGAAGGAGAATTACTGATTGATGACACCTATTATTACCTGATTGAAATCAGCGGTTACGAGAATTTTCAGGGTTATGTTGTAATAAAGAGAACCCAATGAGGAGCGGTTTAATAACGATAATGGCTCTGCTGATTACGTCCTTTAGCGTATCCGGACAACATACGCCATATTTTTCGCAATACCTTTTTAATCCTCAATCGGTAAACGCGGCGAATGCGGGATACAACGAAGTGCTCGATGTTTCTCTTACCCATAGGCGGCAATGGCTGAAACTTGAAGGAGCGCCGATCTCAACCGAGTTCAATATTCATACGGCGCTGAAGAATAAAAAGATGAACGTGGGCGGCAGGGTTCAGAATGACCTGTACGGTGTAACTAACAATTCGATGGTGTCTCTTATTTATTCGTACCGGGTGTTTTTCAGTAAAACCCGACATCTGTCCTTTGGTGCGGATGTCGGAATTGGCCAGTCAAAAAACGACTGGACTAAAATCCATACTTACACAGGAAGTGATCCTGTGTATGCGGCCGGAACAGAACGATATATTTACGGCAAATTAGCCTCGGGTATTATGTTCAGAGACTCCAATTATTCTGCAGGTATAAGCATACCGGATATTTTCAAGAGTGACAGAAAGAATATTCTTTCTGACCGGCAGTTTTTAATATACGGTGAATACCGGTTTCATACCGGACTCGTTCAGATCACCCCCTCTTTCTTGTTGCGCCATGCAAAGAACTCCCCGCTATCATATGACCTGAACCTGACGGGCACTTACCTTGAAAAATACACACTGGGAGCAGGATACCGTGCAAAAGATGCCTTCCTGCTTCTTTTCAGAGCGAAATTAAACTACCAGCTCGAAATTGGTTATGCTTACGATATCACCCTAAGCCCCCTTAAGACATATTCCAGTAACACACACGAAATACTCCTGAGATACGTGTTCGCCTATCCGGTAGTATCCACGCGACCCCGAAGCTGATTTTATGTCAAGGACCGGGCGATTGCTACTTTTTTTTCTGATGTTACAGTGTGTAGTCCGTGCCCAGGAGAAAACGCAATACCTGTTCGATACCTCAGTGGTCAAGCTGAAGCAGGAGCCAAAAGTCAATACATCGGCTGCTGAGTATGCCCCCTCTTTCTTTCCCAAAGGGATTATATTTTCTTCCAACCGGGATTATTCTTTTGGAGTGGAAACCTTCAATGCCGGTGACGGAACCCGGCTGGATGATCTGTACTTCTCACCTTTTTTACCGGACAGCAGCCTCGGAGATCCTGCATTTATTAAAGCCATCAACTCCCGGATGCAGGAAGGCACATCCTGTTTCGATACCATTGGGAAAGTACTTTATTTTACCTCAACCATTAAGGTAAAGGGAAAATATGTGCTTACGATCTATGAAAGCAAGTTAGACCCGCTGGGTGAGTGGACAGAACCCCGGCCCGTATTTAAGCCGGCCAAAGTCTTCTCTTATTTTCATCCCTGCATTACGGACGATGGGAATACCCTTATTTTTTCATCTGATATTTTAGAGAAAAGCTCAGGAACCGACCTGTTCATTTCCCATAATGTTAACGGGGAATGGAGCGAGCCGAAAAAAATTCAGGATGGGATCAATACACCGCAAAATGATGGTTATCCCTTCACAGATAATTCGGGAAATCTGTTTTTTGCCTCGAAGGGACACGGCGGATTCGGCGGATATGATGTCTTCTTCTGTGAACGGATAGGAGCGGCGTGGGGGCAGCCGGTCAATCTGGGAGTACCGGTTAATTCCGGATACGATGATTTCGCCTTTATTATAGACCACGTGCGAAGAATCGGGTTCCTGACCTCTAACAGAAGCGATGGTAAGAACGATGACATCTTTAGTTTTCGAATAGTGCTTCCACTATTCAATAATTGTACTGCATACGGGGATCCATCCTATTGTTATGAATTTACTGAAGAGAATTCGCTGACGGAAGAAGAAAACAAGGGCTTTGAATTTGAATGGCTGCTGGGCGACGGCACAAAAATGAGAGGTATCCACGTGGAGCATTGTTACGTGCAACCGGGATCCTATGATGTGGAGTTAAATATCGTTGACAAAAGTACAGGACAGCTATTTATGAATCAGATCAGCTATAAGCTGGAAGTAGACGAATTGTCGGGATTACACATTAAAAGTCCCGATACGGTTTTTGTGGGTGATCTTGTCAGATTTGACAGCAAGGGATCTGTGCTGAAGGGTTACAAAATCACGAACTTCTTCTGGAATTTTCCGACAGGGTATATGACAAGAGATCCCGTGGCAGAACATGTTTTTATCAATGTGGGTATTTTTGAAGTTAAACTGGGCGTAACGGCTATTGCCGACAGTGGCAAAGGCACCACAGAGGTATTTTGTATAAGCAGAAGCATTGTGATCAGGCCGGCCGGTGAGAAGCACCTTATCGTCAGTAACAAGGACGTGGGAACGCTGATTGGCAAACTAAAGGAATATGGTTCCACCGTGTTCGATCTCTCGAAGGTTAAATATCCGGAATATTCAGTCTACTTAGGATCATCAGAAAAAAAAGTAGATGTAAACGCGCTTTTGGTGGACAATCCCGGCAATATCAGAATTATTTATGAGGACTCTCTTTATCGCTACCTGTACAGCTCTTCCAAAACCACCAGAGAGATTATTCAGGAGTATATCAAAGTAAAGAAATGGGGCAACACCGATGCCTTTGTGGTGATCCTTTCCGGCGATTCACTGGTTCCCGGCCAGCTGAAGAAAAAGAATGATTTTTCTATTAAGTATAAGGACCCGACAATGATATCTTCACTCACCACCAATACAAGCGATACTGCTAATGTGAATTCAGCAGGGGATACTTACCTCATCGTTGTAAACAATGAGACCAATCCCAACCCTACCACTCCCACTACTACTACTACTCCCACTACTACTACTCCCACTACTACTACTCCCACTACTACTACTCCCACTACTACTACTCCCACTACTACTACTCCCAACCTGGTTAATGCCGATAAAAACAAGGATGGAAAGATCTCCCAGCAGGAGGTGACAGCGGTAATTGACGCCTATTTCGACGGCGAAACTAAATTCGAAATAGGGCATCTTTATAAGTTAGTGGAACTGAAGAACTCGGGGCTCGTGGCATTTCCCCAGTGGCCGGACACAGCGGTTGTGTATTTCGATTTCAATGAATACGTTGTAAGCAGCGGAAGTGCAGAACCATTGAAAAAGGTGCTGGAGCTTTATAAAGCTGGCACAATATCTGATTTCATACTGATCGGGTTTGCTGACAGTACAGGCACATTGTCGTATAATCTGGCACTTTCAGGGAAGAGATGTTCCTCCGTTGAAGATTATCTTGTCCGGAACGGTGTACCGGCGATCCGGCTCAAATCCTTCTGGTATGGTGAAACAATACCGGCAATCTATCAGACATTCATCAGAAAGTTATATCTTCAGCGATGTGTAATAGTTATCCCACGAATAATAAAACCAAAAGTTCAGTGAAATTTCTCCGGCGCATGATTGTTTGTTTCCTGGTGTGTTGCGGTATGCAGGTACAGGCGCAGAACATGCCGTCAGTTGAGGAGAACATACCATTCCTGGTTACGTTTTCGAAGCAGGCCGATAAAAAGTGGGGAGATGATGATTTTATCCAGATTTATTTTATAGCCGTACCACAGTCGCGCGTGGCTCCTTTTTATATTCGGATTTTTGATGCGGATAACGGCGGAAAGCACGATGAGAACAGGAACGGATTTAATTCCAAAACAAAGTACTCAGTATACGGCGGGGCGGGGGCTCATTCAAACGACGATGCTAAAAAGCAGGATCCTTCCGGTAATTTCAAGAGTGGTATCCTACTCGCAGGTAAAACATTTTCAGTGGATACGGCGGCCGACAACAAGTGGTATTCCTTCGGGCCGTTTAATCCATCGGAAGGGGAGTTACAGCCGAATTTTGGTGGTTATATATTTAAAGTGATAGTCGAAGGACAGGAAGGAGATGACGGTAATTTATATAAAATATCCATTTCCGAGAGCGAGAAAGCCAACAAACCGGTGGAAGGAAGTAACGGATTCACGTACGAGTATTGTTTCCGCACATCGGATGTGCCGGGAACGGTTTCGCATGTGTATCCTTTTGTAACACCGGAGGTGATCTCCGTAAACGTATCTTCTTTTGATTACGATTCCGAGGGAATTGTCAGGATTGTATCTGTATCCAAGAAGAATGATGTACTGAAGGTATCACAGGACGGCAACTGGGTGAATTCTGAGCACAAAGTAGTAACAGAGGAGCACAACACCAGTCTGGATATTCAGATGATCAAGAAGACACCGGTTAAAAATAATAATATGGTGTTGTATATCACAAATCAGTATGGGAAATTGTTGCCGTTTTTCGCAACCCCTATCGGCGGAGTTCCAAAATACAAGGGCAAGATAACGGTGAAAAAAAAGTGATTATAGTTGCGTGAGTTCAAAATGCATTCCGTCCTTCCGTTGAAAATGCCCTCCCCAGTAAAATCCAAGCTTGTTGGCAAGGCTCACCAGTTCCCGGACGGATCCCTTTTGACCTTTTAAAGCCGGAACAACCCCGAGTCCGTTCCATGGAACATTGATATCTATGGCGATACCCCAGGCATGGCAGCTTAACTGGGTATTACTACCCCGGATCAGGCGGGGATTGAATGCCCCGTCAAAGGTTTGGATTTTGTCGCGCAGTCCCGCTTTTTCCCATTCGCTGAATAATCGCTGAAATTTAGGCGCCGCTAATCGGTGCAGCCGGATCCGCGTTGGTTTGTAGGGCGGTAAGCCCGTAAGTTGAGGAATTTGAACACTCACCATATTTTCAGCTTCCCAATTCCCAAGGATTTGAATGCTGCTTTTATCCGGAAGGATCCGGAAGTCGAACTTCCCGAATTTTCCCTGGATCTGAGACTGCGTTAACGGCCGAAAGTCGGGTGGAGGAGGCCAGTTTGGCCCGTTTCGTGTTTCATCCTCCGGATCCGCTACCAGCTGAAAGCCCAGCGACATGGCTTTCTGAAACGTTTCGTTGCCTACAACGCCATCTGCGAACAAGCCATGCAGCTTTTGAAAATTCCGGCTGGCGGTATCTGTTTTTATCCCAAATTCTCCATCGGCAACAATCGTATGATAGCCCTGACCGATCAGGAAGTACTGCCATTTTTTAATGAGCGGACCTTTGTCCCCTTTCCGTATTGCGTTCATAACCTTTAAATTTTCCGGCAAGATAAAAATTTCAGTGATTTCGTATCTTTATATATCATTAACCTGTCTCATGAAAGCCCTGTTCCTTCCCCTGTCTTTTATTCTGCTGGCCGGATCCCTTGTCGCACAGACCCGTATGGAGATTCCCCTCGGCGGAACGGTTGATCCTTCCAGGGTCACTACCGATTTCCATCCCCGCCTGATGAGTCTTGAAATGCCTTATCCGGGCGGAATGAAAAGCAATGATGCGCGGGAGAATCCGCATCTCATCGTGCCGCAACCGGGCGATTCTACGCCACAGTTTGAAAACCTGAGCAGCACGGCGCTGGGCATCAATTTCTTCGGAAATACCTTCGGTAACTCCACGCCTAACGATAACGATATGGCTATTTCCAATGGAGGAAAGATCATTTCCGTGATTAATGTGAATGTGTTATTCTACGACATCCCTTCTGATACCACCGTTGGATTTGTATCCCTTTCTACCTTTTTCAATGCGCTGGGATTCCCGAATCAGGAATTTGATCCCAAGGTGATCTATGACCCGGTAGAAGACCGCTTCGTACTCGTTTGCCTGAACGGATTTTACGATTCCACGAGTTATATTTTCGTTGGCTTTTCCCAGACCAATGACCCTACCCAGGGGTGGAATCTCTACGCGCTGCCCGGGAATCCATTCAACAATGGACTATGGACCGACTATCCTATGGTTTCGCTGAGTCAGCAAGAGTTGTTTATCACGGCGAACCTGCTGTATCCCGATTCTTCATGGCAAACCGGATTTGTGGAAACGATTGTGTGGCAGATCAACAAATTTGACGGATATGCCGGCAGCACCCTTAGTACCAACCTGGTGAACGGCATTAATTGGGGGAACAGGTCTGTGCGGAATCTTTGCCCCGTGAAAGGCGGCAGTACTTTGTATGGCCCTGAAATGTTTTTTGTCTCCAACCGGAATTTTGAAACCCAGGCGGATACCTTTTTCCTTGTAAAGATAAACGATACAATCGGGGCACCAGGTTATGCGGTTACCGTGAAGCAGTTAAACAGCAATGCAGACTATTTTCTGGCCGGGAACGCACGGCAGTTGAACCCTCATACCTTCGCAACCAACGATTCCAGGATATTAGGCTCGTTCTATGAGAACAACAAGATCCAGTTTGTGCAGAATTGTAAAGATACCTCCACGGGATTCACCGGACTTTACCATGGGATTATTGATTCGCCCAATGCGGTAAACCCGGTTGTTACCGGTCAGGTGATCGGGGACACCCTTCTGGATTTGGGTTATCCGAATATTTCCTATACCGGGAATGCAACTACAGATAACCTGGCCATTATTACTTTCGACCACAGTGCTCCTACGGTGTACGCAGGTGTTTCCGCAATCAAAACAGATGGCAACGGGAATTACTCGAACATTATGACCATCAAAAACGGAACTTCGTATGTGAACCTGCTGACCGGTTCGCTGGAGCGTTGGGGCGACTATTCCGGTTCGCAACGGAGGTATAATAATCCAGGGGAGGTGTGGATGAGCGGTTATTATGGCTACTATGCTAATTTCCAGCGAAAGCATGGCGCATGGATCGCACAGATATACAAGGACCAGGTGATGGCCGGAGCAGAAGAAGAGTTCTTCATTTCCGATGTAAAAGTATTCCCCAATCCGGCCCCTGAGTTCGTTCAGTTGGAATTCAATCTGGAGTATTCTAAATGCCTGACTTTCGAATTAGTAGATATCTCCGGAAGAACTGTGAAACTTTTACTGAGGGAAAAAGCGAAGGGAGGCGATAACCGCTTTCAGTTCTCCATGGCTAATCTTTCACCGGGCGTTTATTCCCTGGTGGTAAGGGAAGGAGCCGTAGTTTTATTTTCCAAAAAGGTGATAAAGTCTTAACGTTTCTTTTTTACAACGCCCCTTATGGCTTTGGCCGTGAAAGGATCATCCGGCCAGGAATGCCTGGGATAACGGATCCTTAATTCCTTTCTGACCTCGTGGTAAGTATTGCTCCAGAAACTTTTCAGATCCTGGGTAACCTGAACAGGTTTGTAACCGGGAGAAAGAAGATGTACCATGATCTTCAGCTTTCCATTCAGGATCGCAGGAGTTTCCAGCATCCCGAATAATTCTTGCAACCGAACCGCGAGCACGGGCGAGCGTCCGTCGTCGTGATATTCCAGGCGGATCTGTGATCCGCTGGGCACTTCAACGAATTCCGGCAGTAGAACGGGGAGTTTTTGCTGTAAGTCCCAGGGCAAAGCATTCAGGAGTATATCACTGAGCGGGATCTTCTTGAGGTCACTCACCCTGTGCACCTGCTCCAGAAAAGGATCAATATATTTCGGTATATCCAGAAGCAGTGAAGCGTCGGAAAGATCAGGCCATTGCTGAGCTTCCAGGTGATGAAGGATGGAAAGGCGTGCGCGTAATTGCTGCGTTCGCTCGTCGGATCCGAAAAGCGCGCTTCCCTTCTTTTTTATCAGCCCGTGAAGTACCCGGCGAAGCTGGTCGGGTGGAGGATTTTTAATGGGCTTGCTTTCCAGCACAATAGCGCCAAGGTGAATCTCCTTGCTGCAAATGATCTCATCTTTTCGTTCATCATAGTCGATGATCTCACGCTCGGATGCAAGGTGAACGATATCTGTGGGATCTAAAGGAGCCGCAAGAAAGATCTTACCATCTGTTCTACCTGCGTCAAGGTGTGCGGCCACAATCCATTCTTCATGGGTCAGGGGGTCATAATCTTCCAGCGATGCCGTTTTTCCGTTGGCCAGCCGGTATTTTGAGCCGGAGATTTTTCGGGCAATCCGGTCCGGAAAGGCAAAGGCCAGAAGGTAACCAATCTCGGAATCGGAGATGGTTTCGCTCTGTTCTTTAACTCCCAATCGCTTTTTCCATTCCAGCGCCGCTTTTACCACACGTTCACCGGAATATTTCTCCATCCGGTTTCGTAACCATTCAATACTCAGCGCGAGGTTCACTCCTTTTTCTTTTGGGATGGGATTGCGTTCTTCCAGCAAGGCGGCAATCTCTCCTGCCAGCGCGGCATGCCCCGTTCGCTTTGATTCGAGGAACATCCTGGCCAGGCGGGGATGGGTGGGGTACCCCGACATTTCAACACCTTCTGAAGTAAGTTTTCCGTCTTTATAGGCGCCCAGGTCATGGAGCAGACTTAGCGCCTGTTGCAGATGCGCTTCAGGTGGTGGAGTTACCCATTTAAAATCCTGGAGGTTATTCTTCCCCCAGCGCAGAAGATCGAGTGCAAGAGGAGCAAGATCGGCTTCCAGGATCTCGGGCTTGCGATGAGGAAGAAGGTATTGGGTCTTACCTTCTTCCCACAGCCGGTACGCTGCGCCCGGACCAAGTCTGCCGGCACGTCCCGCGCGCTGGTCGGCTGTGTCTTTCGAAACCTTGATGGTCTCTAATCGAGTTAACCCCGAATTCGGATTGAAACGGGGCACGCGGCTGTAACCGGAGTCCACCACCACTTTAATACCTTCAATGGTTAAACTGGTCTCCGCAATGGAAGTAGCCAGCACTACTTTTCTTAATCCCGCCGGATCGGGAAGTATAGCTTCTTGTTGTTCCCTCCATCCCAGGTCGCCATACAGTGGAACTATGCTTACTCCGGCGGTCTCAGACTCCAATAGTTCTGCTGCCTTTCTGATCTCACCCGCTCCGGGAAGAAAACAAAGAATGTCGCCCTCTTCTTTATCCAAAGCAAGGCGAACGAGCCGGGTAACCTGGCTGGTAATAGGGGTTCTTTCCTCCTCTTTAAAGTAGTTCATGGTCACCGGGAACATTCTCCCTTCCGAGCGAATGATTGGCGCATCCGGAAAGCGATGATGCAGGTATCCGGTATCCAGCGTAGCGGACATAATGAGGATGCGCAGATCAGGACGGAGTACACTCTGCACCTCTGCGCACAGTGCCAACGCCACATCAGCGTGAATGCTTCGTTCATGGAATTCATCAAAGATGACCAAACCGATGCCGTCGAGTGTTTGATCTTCGGTTACAATGCGTGTTAATATTCCTTCGGTAAGTACTTCCAGTTGTGTTTGCTGGCTGATGCGATTTTCAAAGCGGATCCTGAAGCCGATCGTCTCCCCTGTATCCTCGTTAAGATTCTGTGCCAGTCGTGAGGCTACCGCTTTCGCCGCCAAACGCCGGGGTTCCAGCATTAAGATCTTCCTGCCTTCCAGCCATGGTTCCTTCAGCAGATGGATGGGAAGCAAAGTACTCTTTCCGGCACCGGGCGGAGCCTGAAGGATTACAAGATTGTGTTCTGAAAGGGACTTTCGGACGTCAGGGATCACTTCCTGTATGGGAAGATGGCTGTTCAAGGCTCAGGATCGAATATCTGCGCCCAGCTTTTCTTTATAGGCGTTCACTAAGCGCTCCATGGTTTTTTCGACCTGTTTGTCGGTGAGCGTCGCTTTTTCATCCTGCAATACAAATCGCAAAGCATAGGATTTCTTATCCTTTCCGATCTTTTCTCCTTCAAAGACATCGAAAAGGTGTACTTCCTTAAGGAGAATCTTTTCCGTATCGAAAGCAAGTTTCTCGAGTTCTGCGTATTTTACTTTTCGATCGAGCAGCAAGGCCAGATCGCGTTGTACTTCCGGATACACAGGCACCTCATGGAATACCACTTCTGAATTTCCTCTGAGCAATTGGAAGATCAGGGTCCAATTTAATTCGGCCGAAAATACGGGCTCTGAAATATCGAATTTCTTAAGATGTTTTGACGCTACAGAACCTAAATGTCCGATCGGTTGTTTCCCGCTCCGAAGTTCAAGACCGTAGGCATAAAGGTCTGAACCTTCCATCTCCTTAAGGCTTGTCGTTATGCGCAGCCGTTTTAAAAGCTGCAATATCTCATTTTTGAGAATGTAGAGATCCGACTTTCGTTGAGGGGAGTGCCACGAGGCTGCATGGTTATTCCCGGTGAGAAACACCGCCAGATGCTCCTCCTCGTGAAAGGAGGACAACGCAACTTCCGGTTTATACCGGGCATATACCTTACCCAATTCAAAAAACCGCAGGTCCGCATTCTTGCGGTTTCTGTTATAGGAAATCGCTTCGAGACCTGTGAATAATAGATTTTGGCGCAACACGTTCAACTCTGAGCTGAGCGGGTTCAATATGTTTACATTGTATTCAGGCTTTATAGAAGTCAATCCTTCCAGGTATTCATTTCGGCTCAAGGAGTTGCAAAAGATCTCCATGAATCCGCAGGAGGAGAGGTGTTCGGCGATCTTCACTTGCAGGGATTCCTTGTCCGGACGGTCGCCGGGGTTTACGGAAGTCCGAAGTGTTTGCGGATCTTCCACATTATTGTAGCCATAGATCCGGAGCACCTCTTCAACTACGTCGCATTCACGACGCACGTCGACCTTATAAGGAGGCACCTCTAATTGTAAAACGTCACCTGCTTCAGCAGCAATGGTGATGTTCAACAACTTCAGGATAGATTTGATCTTCTCCTTC
Source organism: Bacteroidia bacterium (assembly GCA_020852255.1). Classification (NCBI taxonomy): domain Bacteria; kingdom Pseudomonadati; phylum Bacteroidota; class Bacteroidia; species Bacteroidia bacterium. The sequence goes on from JADZBD010000010.1 coordinate 14,185, forward strand.
CCAATGTCTTTTCCTATAAGCCGGGCACACCTCGCATAAGAGAAATGAACGCTGAATGGTTTGGCCGGTTCCGGATAAACATCCACAATGCCGGAACTCAATTTTCCTCCACCGGTTTCCAGGATGAGCCTGGCTGCACGAAGCAGAGCGTTCACGGTGATATCGGGATCTGTTCCTCTTTCAAACCGGAATGAAGCATCCGTTTTTAAACCATGGCGCTTTGAAGAACGGCGGATATGTACCGCATCGAACCATGCGCTCTCCAGGAAAATATTCTTTGTTTGCTCCGTTACTCCGGAATGTTGTCCACCGAATACGCCCGCGATACACATACCTTTCTCCGCATCGCAGATCATGAGATCTTCAGCATCCAGCTTTCGTTGAACTCCATCCAGGGTAGTGAAGGGTGTACCTTTGGGTAGTTTTTTTACTATCACTTCTTTCCCGACGATTTTATCTGCATCGAAAGCATGCAGCGGTTGCCCCAGTTCATGCAATACGTAATTGGTGGCATCAACCACATTATTGATGCTGCGGACTCCGATGGTTTCTAATTGGTGGCGCAACCAGTCGGGCGAGGGGCCTACCTTCACGTTGGAAATCGTAATGCCGGAATACCTGGGGCAGGCTTTAGGGTCTTCCACGCGTACCGAAATGTGCAGGCTTTTATCCGGGGCCGGGGTTTGAGTATCGGGAAATTTGAGTGGTGAGCCTGTTAATGCCGCCAGGTCCCTGGCCACACCCCAATGGGAGGCCGCATCGGCCCTGTTGGGGGTAAGTCCGATCTCAAAAACAATGTCAGATTCCAGTTTGAAATATTCAGCGGCCGGTGTTCCCGGCTTCGCGGAAGGATCGAGGATCATGATTCCCGCATGAGATTTACCCAAACCTAATTCATCTTCGGCACAGATCATACCTTCGGAAACTGCTCCACGGATCTTGGCTTTTTTAAGCGTGAGGGGCTCGCCGTTACCGGGATAAATAGTGGTTCCCACCAGGGCTACAATAACTTTTTGCCCAGCGGCTACGTTCGGCGCCCCACAAACAATGTTCAGGAGGGTGTCCGATCCTACATTAACAGTGGTCAGGCTAAGTTTATCGGCGTCCGGGTGCTTTTCTTTGGTCATCACTTCTCCCACCACACAACCGGCCAGGCCACCTTTAACCGTCTCGTACGTGTCCATACTTTCAACTTCCAGTCCGCAGCCGGTAAGCCATTCAGCCGTCTTTTCCGGGGAAGGTACTTCTGAAAGTAACGTTTTGAGCCACTGATATGAAATCCTCATCGGCCTTAAAAATACGATTTTATGCCCTTGGGCTGATGGGTATTTGTGCCTTGTTTTCCAAGGACAGAACCTGATTCCGGATCCGGGTTTTGAGAGAATGGAGCATTGCCCGGGGAAAGAAACTGGCTTCTGCCCTGTGCTTTATGTTTCGGGGGAGGAACGATATTTTTAATCAATTACTTTACTTCCAAAGGTTTCTCACGAAACGAATTGTTGAGGAGAAGTAGAAAAATGAAGCTGGAAATGTATATGTTTTTCGCGGGGAGTGATCAGCGGAATACGTAGATGCACATGGGAATAATATCTTCCGTTCTTACATCAATCCAGGGCGGTACGTTGCCGGGGTTTCCCAGCAGTTTATGTTCAGCGACCAGCTTAAAGCCGTTTCGTTCGAAGATCCTGAGCAAATCCTCCCGTGTGTAGTGGAAGCATTTTCCGCCGCGGAAATATTCACTTCGTTCGGATACCGGCTCATAAACGTACAACTTGCCATCGGCTTCCATGATGCGGCGGATGTCTTTCAGCATCGCATCTTTTTTCTCGAAATGATGAAAGGTCTGGCGCAGGATCACCTTGTCGTAAGCCGCCAGCGGTAACCCGGTTCCCTTTTTCTTCCCTTTCACAAACTGGATGTTATTCGTATTCGGCGATTTTCTCAGCTTCACAAATTCTTCGATGGTCGGTTTTGATTCTTTTACATGGGATGCGTATACATCCACCGCATCGATCCGGAGGCTGTCGAATTCAAGCGCGCACACGCCTTCAAACCAGCCGGATCCCGCACCGATGTCTGCTACCCATTCTCCCGGATGGAAATCATAGATGCTGAATTCCTGTTCCATGGCGCGGATCATGAGCGTTGCATCCGGTACAAATCCGTTGTTCTGTGCGATCCGGGTGCATTCTTCCTGACTGGGAGGAATAACATACTTTGTGCAGCCTGCTCCAGAAAAGAACAGTACCGTCAGTAACACTAAACTGCGGCTTATATACATGCTGGAGTAAAGTTCCATACGATAAAAGCCTTCTGTGGGAAGGCTTTTATTAATTATCCACGCAGGGATGTTAATTAGGTTGACGATCAGATGCTTACGTCCTAATCGTCATCCCCGTGCCCATGTCCGTTTTCATGCCATGGGAAGCCATTGATCCATTTCGGGTTCTCCCAGTAAAATTTTCCCCGTGTGCGCTCGCGCAAGCCCAGTTCATCCATGGTGTCGCAATCAAAAAGCCGTCCGTTCACCATCGTATATTTCACACTTTCAGAATTCCGGATGTTATCCAGTGGGTTTTTTTCAAGAATAATCAGATCAGCCAGTTTACCGGTTTCAATAGTTCCGATATATTGATCCATCCCGATATACTCAGCCCCGTTCAGGGTGGCGCAGCGGAGCGCCTGCATATTCGACATTCCACCCTGCTGCAGCATCCATAGTTCCCAGTGCACGCCTAATCCCTGCAGCTGACCGTGAGCGCCGAGATTTACTTTTACACCGGCATCCGCTAGTTTTTTACACGATCTGGAAATGAGAAAATAGCCGTTTTCATATTCTTCCTCCGGGATCATGGTGCGGTGTCTGGACCGGGAATCAATAATGGCACGGGGAGTAAATTTCAGCAGCCGCTCTTTTTCCCACACATTTGTATGCTGGTACCAATAGTTCTCCCCATTGATCGCACCGTAGGATACAATGAGCGTGGGAGTGTAATGGGTTTTGGATGCAGCCCACAACTTTACTACATCGTTATAAAGCGGCGCGAAGGGGAGATTGTGTTCCACGCCGGTATGTCCGTCCATCACCTGCGTAATGTTATACCATGAGGTTGATCCTCCTTCCGGCACTACCATGATCCCCAGTTCACGCGCGCCGGTGATTACTTGCTGACGCTGTTCCCGGCGGGGCTGGTTATAGCTCTTTACTGAAAAAGCACCGAAAGCGGCCGTCCGCCGCAGATGAGATCTGGCGTCGTCCAGGGAATTGATTACCGCCTTGTAATCTCCTTCTGCTCCGTAAAGGATCCATCCGGTGGAGAAGATCCTGGGCCCGGTCATATTTCCTGCTCTGACCATTTCGGATTGCGAAAAAATCATTTCGGTGTTGGAGGAGGGATCGTGGACGGTAGTTACGCCGTAAGCGAGATTGGCAAAATAGCTCCACTGTTTCTGCGGGCTTAATCCGTGCCGGAAGTTGCCGATATGTGCGTGTACATCTACAAAACCGGGCATGATGGTCTTTCCTGTAACATCGATCACCTTTGCGCCGGCAGGAATCTGCACGGTGCCGGAGGTACCCACGGCGGTGATCTTGTTGTCGGTGATTACCACCGTCCCGTTCTCGATCACCTCATCTCCTTTCATCGTGATGATCCGGGCGCCCTTCAGGGCGATCACTCCCGAAGGTTTATCTGATTTAAGCTGAAGCCCCACTTTTATTCCGCTCGTGTCCATGGGTGGCAGCGAGTCCGGGGCTCCGGGAAGGAAAGAAAAATTTTTATCGAGTGGTGCCGTAAAATACTCCTCTCCAAGGGTCCAGTACAGCTTTTTTGAATCTGAACTCCAGTGCAGGTTGATACCTGCGTCTCGTGCCACCTGCCGGACGGGCGCAGCGTGCATTCCGCCGGAGAGAGGTAGTGTTTTTCCGGAAGGGGGAATGGCGGCGATGTACACTTTATACAATTCCACAAATGCTACCCATTTTCCGTCGGGACTTGGTGAATAAATACCGGAGTACGCAGAAGTGAAGTGGGTTCGTTTCTCATTGCCCGACAGATCACTGCTGCTGAAAGCATATCCTCCCCCTTCTTCCGTATGAAAGTAGATTCTTTTGCCGTCGGCAGTGAAAGAAGGAGTGTGTCCCTCCTTGGATATCCGTATTCCTGTTCCCCCGCCGGATGACATTGTATAAATGCCCGGGTTCAGGCTATAAGCGGTACCCTGATGGTCATTTCCGTCTTCTTTCCAGTAAACAATGCTCCTGCCATCTGGTGAGAAGGAAGGTGTTCTGAATATTCCCTTGTCTTTGCTGAGCTTTGTAACCTTTTTTTCCTTTAAAGATAGCTTACAGATCGCGCCGGTTTCCTCATCATTCCATGTAACAAAAATGATTTCTCCGCCGCCAGGTGAGAAGGCCGGTTCAAATTCAAAGTCTGTTCCTGCCGTGAGCCGCTCCGGTTTTCCGTTAGGAAGTTCTTTCTTGTACAGATATCCCGCTGCCGAGAAAACCAGCGTTTTTCCGTCGGGAGAAGTCACTGCATGGCGGATGGCTTTCACCGTAAACTGATCCGGTGCCGGATCCTGTTTAAATCTTAATGCGTCGTATACGCGGTGACTGCATTTGGCTTTGAACGGGATATTCACTGATTTCCCGTTTGTCACATCCAGGCGGTTGAACTTTCCTCCTGACCAGATGATCACTTCTTTGCCGCTCAGCCAGCTAAAACGGGGATAGGTACCAAAGATGGCCCAGGCTTCTATCTGATCTTTCGTGAGATCGTCATAAACAGGCCACTCTTCGCCGGTTTCAAGATTGCGGAGGAAAAGCACCGTTTTTGTTCGCACCCTTTTCAGGAATGCAAGTGTTTTACCGTCTTTGGAAATCTGAGGGCGGAAGGCGCTTCCGGCACCACCGGTCACGGTTTCTGTTTCTCCGTTCTTCAGGTTATAGCGTTTGACTACATAGATCTGGTGGTTGGGATCTTTGTTGTACTGGAAGTAACCTCCCGGATACATATCTTCACTGAAATATACGTATTGCCCGTCGCTGCTCACGCAGGGTTCTCCCACATCCTGCTGATCGTTTTTTCTTTTGGTTAGCTGCACCCCTTCTCCTCCGGAGAGGTGGTACATCCATAACTCTCCCGCACCGAGGGAACGGCGGGAAGTAAAATGTTTTCTGGCGATGATGTATTGCCCGTCGGCGCTGAAAACCGGGCTGTTCAGCAGGCGGAAATTTTCTTTAGTGACTTGTCTTGCTCCGCTGCCGTCTTTCTTCATGACCCAGATATTATCGCCACCGCCCGCATCACTGGTGAAACAGATCCACTGCCCGTCCGGTGAAAAAACCGGTTGCAGCTCAAATGCATGCCCTCCCCGGAGCAGTTTGGCTTCGCCGCCCCCTGCAGGCATTGTGTATATATCTCCCAGCAGGTCAAATACCAGATCATTTCCATCCGGACTCACATCTACACTCATGAACGTGCCTTCTTCTGTAGTAAATTCAGCCGTAGTGTAAGTGCCGGGCGGATTAGAGACATCCCACTTTTTTTTCTCTTTTTCGTTGCCCGGAAAGATGAATGCACAAAGTGCGGCGGAAAGAATAAGAATCAGGACCTTCTTCATAATCAGATTTTGAAGGCCAAAGGTAATAATTCGGAGCGAGGGATCAGAAGCGGATCTTACGGGTTAATGTTCCTTCACTGCTCTGCAACCGTATAAAGTAGATGCCCGCGGAAATACCGGATACCTTCCAGATGAACGGTACGGCACCGGGCATAAAGTCCACCATCTTTTTTCCGGTAAGATCATAAATCGCCAGGTTTGCATTGTGCAGGGGGGAGTCGGAAGAATAATGAAGTATACCTTCTTCGTCTATCCACAGATGAACAGCGTTGGGGTTCCATTCTCCTATGCCGGCAGTTACAACGGCTACCACATTGGAAAGGGTATTGGTTACAGCCATCCACGGACCGGACGATATTTTCAACGAAGGATTGCATGGCGCAGGATTTTGTGCCGTAATAAGGTACTGAATGGTGCCCGTTGGCGGAGTGAGGTCAGAATAATTCAGTGTATTTCCCGGAACAGTTGCCAGCAAGGACATATTGCTGTTGTTGGTTCCACGGTAAATCTCATAATTGCTGACGACAAAGCCGCTGTAAGCATTCCAGTTCAGATCCCAGCTGTTATTAGGACCATTGGTCACCGTCAGGTGAATGGTGCGATGAGCAACGGACAGGGCAGAAATTGCGCCGCAGGAATCAACGGTTGCGATCCTGTAACGTTCTGCCTGAATGAATGGATTGGAATTCAGATCAACGAAGGAGGTAAAGATGCTTACCGGCTGGGAACCGATTACCGTGTAATTATTGGGGGATGTTTCTTTGTAAATACGGTACTGGGAGAAATTGGACGGTACGTTTCTTTCCCAGACCACTACATTTTTGTTCAGCGAGGTATCAACAGTAACTTCACAGGTGTTTTCGGTGACCGGATTGTTTAATCCTACCGTTACATAAACCGAGGCTGTTGCGGAGCCGCAGGCCGAGGTAACGGTTACCATATAAAAGGTGCTTGAAGTAGGAGTGGCCACGGGATTCTGACACGTGTTACAAGAAACGGAAAGAGCGGGGGTCCAGCTGTAGGTGCAGTTGGGATGATTCGAAGTAACATTCAGCTGGGTGTTTCCTCCGCAGGAAATGGAAGTGGGTGAGGCGGTAGCGGTAGCTGTTAGAGTGCTGGCAATAATCTGCACAGATCCCGTGGTGGTACAGCCCATCGCGTCGGTGACTGTTACAGTATAATTTCCCGGGTTAAGTCCTGTCGCCGCTGCATTGGTTTGCACAGGTACGGTATTCCATGAATACGAATAGGGAGGATTTCCCCCTGTGACATTTGCAGTGGCTACACCATTGGGTCCGCAATTGGAGGATGTTCCGGTTACAGAAGCGGAGGGCGTGGGAGCATTCAGGGTTACCGAGGCGGTGGAAGTACATCCACCCGCGTCTGTTACGGTTACAGTATAGGTTCCCATTGAGAGATTCGTAGCGGTTTGCCCGGTCTGCACCGGAATTGTGCTCCATGCATAGGTATAAGGCGCACTGCCTCCGGTTGCGCTAACCGTTGCGGAACCCGTTCCGGTACACGAAGGGTTCACTCCGGAAATGGAAGTGCTGACTCCATTGTTAAGTATAGTATCGGAGAGCGTGATACATCCGTTGGCATCCGTTATATAGCAACTCCATATTCCTGCGGAAAGCCCGGTCGCCGTTTGAGTGGTTTGCGCGGGAACGGTGTTCCACAGGTAAGTATAAGGGGGCGTTCCTCCGGTTATATTCGCCGTAGAGGTGCCGTTATTGTTACAAGTAGTATGTACACTGGTTGCCGTTGCAGTAAAAGTGGGAAGACAGCAATTAATACAGGTGTGGCGGAAATACGTACCCATGGCAACAGTGGAAAAGCAATCGCTGGCTGCCAGTATATTAAAATTTGTTGTGGTTTGATTCTGGATATAATTCGTACTCACTTCAATAAAGTTCCACCAATTCCATGTATAGGTTGCCGCGGAATTATTCATCATGACATTGGTACCGGTCATCTGAAGATCCGACAAAATGGTAAAGGCCTTTCCTCCCAGAGAATTCATGCAAAGAGAATAATTGGAAATGGTATCACTCACAGGAACTCCTATGGACGTAATGCATCCGTCCTTTATGATCAGTGTGCCCTGCCAGGTTTGACCCGGGTCGTTGTAGATGATCAGCAAAGTGGCTCCGTTCATGTCATTGCCTGCCGAAGGCGGATTGGTGGGAAGTCCGCTCACGTAGTAGGTTCCGTTGCCGTTAATGAGAGAGGTTACATCGGCACGGTAATGATAAGTGCCGGGGTATCCCCAGCAAATGTCGGGGCCCTGACCGATCATGGTCATATTGAAATTTCCGCTTTGTGAAAGCGGATTCGTTAGTGTGGCCGTCACATTCATGCCGCTGGATGGTCCTCCCGTCCATAAGTATGCTTTGAGTATTACCGCGGTAGAAGGGATTCCGGAAATGGCAATGGCTGCAGGCTGCACGGTACCGTTCACCGGATTTCTTTGTCCGGTTTTTACCGAACCGGACACATAATCCAGGCCGCAGACGGTGTTGTTATAGATCCATCCCAGCGTACCGGTGCCGTCTGCAGGAAGGAGAGGGTTGAATTTTGAGTTAGACTGAAGGGAGGGGAGACCATCCTGCTGCGCGAAGAGAAGAATTCCGCAGAAGAGGAAGCTGGCAAGAACGAGGAACTGCTTCATGGAACCAAAACTAATCTATTCACCGCGTATTCACAAATTTCAGGATTCATGGCCCTAAACGGTTTTTTTATCTCAGGAAACCCGCCCCCAGTCGGGTTGCCCTTTGAAAATGCGGGCGTACTGTTCCCTGATGGATGCATGGGCGGCTCCGTTTAATGCAGGATCATCCGCTGCCACTTTGAGCGCAGCTTCTTGCGCCACTCTTAGAATTTTTCCGTCACGTGCCAGGTCGCCCAACCGGAGTTCCGCCTCTCCGCTCTGCCGGGTTCCCAAAATTTCACCTGGGCCGCGCAGGCGAAGATCTGTTTCGGCGATCTCGAAACCATCGCTCGTTCTGCACATGGTTTGTATCCTCACTTTGGCATCTTCCGAAAGTTTCGGTCCGCTGATCAGAATGCAGTAACTCTGATCCGCACCTCTTCCTACCCGCCCTCTCAGCTGATGCAGTTGGGAAAGCCCGAACCGCTCGGCATTTTCAATCACCATCACCGATGCGTTAGGGACATTTACTCCTACCTCAATGACTGTGGTGGCTACCATGATCTGTGTTTCTCTTTTGACAAAGCGCCGCATTTCCATTTCTTTGTCGGCCGGAGTCATTCTTCCGTGAACTACACTCACGCGGAATTCAGGAGCAGGAAAATCACGGCAGATCGCTTCGTACCCTTCATATAGATTTGCCAGGTCTACTTTGGCAGATTCCTCAATGAGCGGGTAAACCACATACACCTGTCTGCCCGACCGGATCTGTTCTTTCAGAAATCCCTGTACGCGTAAACGCTGCGATTCAAAACGATGCACGGTGGTTACAGGTTTGCGACCGGGAGGAAGTTCATCAATGATGCTAACATCCAGGTCACCGTAAAGTGTCATGGCCAGTGTACGTGGAATAGGAGTGGCTGTCATGACAAGCACATGTGGAACGGTTTCGGGGTTTTTTTGCCAGAGTTTTGCGCGTTGGGCCACCCCGAATTTATGCTGCTCATCTATCACTACCAGACCCAGCGAACGGAAGGAGACTTTATCTTCAAGTACGGCATGTGTTCCCAGCAGCAAATGAAGTGTTCCTTCCGACAGGTCTTTTAAAATATGCTTTCGTTGCGCTGCTTTCGTGGAGCCGGTGAGGAGGGCGAGTCGGACAGGGAGATCTCCGAGAAGACCGGCAAGGGTATCCATATGCTGAGATGCCAGAATTTCTGTGGGTGCCATAAAGGCACACTGGTAACCGTTATCAATGGCCAGCAGCATGGTCATGAGCGCCACAACCGTTTTTCCGCTGCCCACATCACCCTGTAAGAGCCGGTTCATCTGCTTTCCCGAGGCCAGATCTTTCCGGATTTCTTTCATTACCCGTTTTTGGGCGCCTGTAAGCGGGAAGGGCAAACGGGAAGAGAAGAAGGTATTAAAGTGGTCACCGACCTTTTCAAACACCGCTCCCCTGGCTGTTCGTTCACGGATTACCTTGAGACGGGCCAACCGAAGTTGAATAAAGAAGAACTCCTCGAATTTGATACGGAAGGAGGCCTTCTTCATATCGTCTTCGCTTGCTGGAAAATGAATAAGCTGAAGGGCACTTTCCCTCGGCAGGAGAGAATAATTACGAACAATTTCGGCGGAAAGTGTTTCAGGAATTTTTCCCATTATTTCCGATAAAGCTGTTCGGATCAGCCGCAGGATACCCCTGCTGTCGAGTCCTTTGGCGGAAAGCTTTTCTCCGCTGTTATACACCGGTTGAAACCGGGCGTCACCTGCTGAACGATCATCTGCTTCCTGCAGTTCCGGATGAGCGATACTGTACTTATGTCCGAAAATATTCGGTTTGCCGAACACAATGAATTCAGTAGCAGGACGGAGAAGTTCTGATATCCACCGGATACCCTGAAACCACACTAATTCCATTGTTCCCGTACCATCGGTAAAATAGGCGACAAGCCGCTTTTTCCTTTTTTCTCCCACGATCTCATAACGCAGGAAAGTTCCTTTCAGCTGTACATAGCCGATCTCCGGATGAATTTCACGGATGGTATGAAATCGGGTTTTATCAATATAGCGGAAGGGATAATAGTGGAGCAGGTCGCCGATTGTATGCACGTTCGCTTCTTTGCGAAGTACTTCACCGCGCTGCGGACCCACTCCTTTCAGGTACTCAATTGGCCGGTCTAAAAGACTTTCAGACACCCTGCGAAGTTAAAATAATGGGTGGCGGGGGAGCTTTCTTGTTCTGACTTGTTCGGATATACTAATATAATGGCCAAAATATCAGATAGTTAACACCATTTGGAGTTCTGTTTTTTTCCTCGGATTTGTACGATTCTTTGGTTTTTTACCGTTTCGACGAATTTTGATTTCAGAACGATTAGATTATATTTGTCACTATCGCACTAAGCGATTCCAACGTGTTTAACCAAACCAAATCACTCATGAAGAAGATCACTATCACACTTGCTGCGGCTGTGTTGGTGGGAATGTCTGCTTCTGCCCAGTGTGCAAAGTATGTACTCATGGAGCAGTTCACGCAGGCATCCTGCGGCCCCTGTGCCAGCCAGAATCCGGGATTCAAGACCACGGTTCTTGACCCAAATCCTCAAAAGGTTCGTCACATTGCGTACCATACCAGTTGGCCGGGAGTAGATCCAATGTACAATGCCAATACTACAGATAATGGAGGAAGAACTACCTATTATAGTGTAACAGGAGTTCCGCACATTAAATTGTTGGGCAGCAAAAAGGCGGGTGCACCTTCCGGATTTACCCAGTCGGATGTAGATTATTTCTGGAGTGAGGGAAGTCCGCTGAAGATCACGGTATCGGAAGTAGACAACGGCTCAACCCGTACCGTTACTGCCACCATCAAAACCATTGGTACACAACCCGCTGGTTCCTATAATATCCTTGGCGCTATTATCGAGCGTAACCGCACTTACGGAACTCCTCCGGGATCTAACGGAGAGACGTACTTCCCGAATGTGTTCCTCGATATGCTTCAGCCCACTACAAACGGACAGGCTTTCACTATTCCCACACAGGGTAATTCTACTACCTGGGGACCCTTCACCTATAATGAGTCCCTGGCGCAGAACGCCTCTGAACTCGGCGTGGTAGTTTTTATTCAAAATAACTCCACTAAAGAAGTGATCCAGAGCGGAGCCACTTTTGACCAGGTGATCGACGCAGTGATGTTTTCTCCCTCGCAGTTGGTTCAGCAGGGCATGAGTTCCAGCCTTTCTACCTTCAGTTTCCAAACGGGTAACAGCGGAAATGCTTCCGGTCAGTTCAACTACACGCTGACTTCTACTGCACCCGGCGGATGGACTTCAGGATTCACTGTGAACAGCACGAATTATACCACCACTGCCACAGTTAACATTCCTGCCAATACCAATTATGCTACCTCAATCAATGTAACACCGAATGCCACACCGGGTGTTGGTAAGTATACACTGAGCATGACTTCCGTGGCCAATCCACAGGCACCGGCAATGACGATGACCGTTTACGTGATTTCCGGGGTAACCGACCTGGTAGTGAACAATACCAGCGGACTTGGAACCGGATCAGGCACGCCTTCACAGTTTGAAGGACAGTACACTGCAGGTCTCGTTTATGCAGGAAATACTGCTTACGCGATCACAGACATCAATGTGCTCGTTCGTGCAATTCAGGACGGAGCTATGGGAGGAGTAAAGAACGTGTATATGAACATGGCATGGTCTTTCCCTTCGCTGACAGATGCCTTCTGTAATGCAATGACTACTTTCCTCAGCACAAGCGGAAAGTGTATGTTCATCTGCGGTCAGGACATTGCATGGGAGACCATGGATGCCGCATCCACTTATGACACACCAACCACACAGTCTTTCTTTACCAACTACATGAATGCATCCTATGTAGCTGACGGAAGCACTGCCAACACGCAGCTGACTGCCAATACAGGCGATGCCATTTTCGGCGGGATGGGTAATCATGCGCTGACCACAGCGACTTACACTTCTACCAATTATTTTCCGGATGAAATCAACGCTGTCGGTAACGGTCTCGTTATTTCCTACTACAACGGAAACACCGCCAAGAAGTCCGGCGTTCGTGCAACAAATGGAACTTACAAGGTGGTTTACCTTGGCGTGGGTATCGAGCAATTCGGTACAACCAACTCCAAGAATACCATCCTGAAGCTTTCGCACGACTGGTTCTGGGGTCTCACCACCACCGAGGAGTTCGACAATGCGATGATCGCGATCTCTCTTGGACAGAACTACCCGAACCCGGCGAACACTACCACCGTGATTCCATTCGAAAATCTCGACAGGAACGGAACACTTGAGGTGCTTGACCTTGCCGGACGCGTCGTTTACAGCCAGTCAGTTTCCGCCAATGCTACCTACGTTAATCTTAACGTGGAGAAGTTGGAGAGCGGAACATACATTTACCGCCTCGTGGCCGATGGTAAGATTATTGCCAGCAAGCCGATGAACGTGGTACACTAAAGAGTTAAACATTTGGAGAAAAGCCCTGCGGCCATGCCGCGGGGCTTTTTATTTGATTTCATTCCAGCGGAAGGTCTCTACCATCCGGTAAATGTCCTCAGTAAGAAAATTCAGCGAAGGGCCTATTGAATCGGCGTTGGGGCGGGCCCAGAAATACAGTGCACCGCGCACAAAGTGACGGGTGCTGTCCGTAAGATAGAACTGTACCGAGGAGGCCGTATTGCCGCCAAATTCATATAATAAGCCATACACCTTTGAGCTGTCGTTAATGATAGGACTCTCCTTCATGCCGCTGGCTTTCACCTGGTGTTGTATAGCCAGCTGCCTGCTTTGCGCAAGGTATTCGTTGATGTTGTTGTCCACCTTTTTATAGCTGAGGTGAAGCATGGCTTTGAAAGGGGTGTAATCCAGGTTATACCAGTAGGCTTCTACGTTTTCTCCGGTGTCGGGCAACACCCGGCAATAGCCGGGCACATCAAATGTAAACGGCGCGGCAGAATCCCATGTGCGGTAACTTTTTTCCGGAAATTCGATCCGGAAATATCCTTTTGGGCGGGGCGAAAGCTCTTCTTCGAAGCAGCCGGCCAAAGTCAGTGCAAGTATGCACGTAAGCGGGAGCAGGAGCCTTTTCATGAAGACAGCGTGATTTTGATACGTTTAATTTTCCTGTTATCGGCCGATTCGATAGTGAATTGCAGCGTTTTGTAAGTCAATACATCACCCTTTTTTGGAATCCTTCCGGTGTATTCCAATAAAAATCCGGCGAGGGTGTCGGAATCTCCTTTTACGTTCTCAAAAAGATCAGATTCAAGGTTCAGAATCCGGCAAAGGTCGTTGAGCTGAACCCTTCCTTCAAAAACATAACTGAAGTCGTCCAGCTTCGAGTAGATCACGTCTTCAACATCAAATTCATCATTGATCTCTCCCACAATCTCCTCGATGATATCTTCCAGTGTTACCAGTCCGGTGGTACCGCCGTATTCATCCACAATGATTGCCATGTGGATCTTTTTCCCCTGAAATTCACGCAGGAGATCGTCGATCATTTTCGATTCGGGAATGAAAAAGGGTTCCCTGACAAGCGTTTGCCAGTTGAATTCCGGTTCCCGGTCCAGGTACGCCAGCAGATCTTTGATATAAAGAATACCTACAATTTTATCCACCGAATCTTTATAGACCGGCATACGTGAAAATCCTGAAGACAATATGAATTGCATTAACTTCTGAAAGTCCATGTTCTGATCTGCACAAACCATGTCCGGACGTGGTTTCATAATCTGCTTCACGTCCATTTTACCGAAGCGTACGATCCCACGAAGTAATTTTTTTTCTGTTTCGGGTGTCTCCTTGTTTGTGGTAAGTTCCAGCGCCTCCGATAACTCTTCAACGGACAATGTCCGGGGTTTGGCCTTGACCAAGCGTTCAGTGATCCAGGACGAATAAAGGAGTATACGGGATAATGGATAAAAGATTTTTTCCATAATCCCAACAACATGCACGAGCCGGTGTGCGACCTGTACAGACTTAAAATTGGAGTAGACTTTAGGTATTACTTCACTGAGAAGAAGGAGGATAAAGGTTACACCTACTACCTGGATCAAAAATCCAAGCAAGGGACGATCGGAGAAATCGAAGAGGGAGTTAAATAAGTAGGTGCTGGCAAGGATCGTTGAAATGTTTACCAGATTGATGCCTATGAGCATTGTGGCCAGGAGCATTTTCGGCCGCCCCAGCAGTTCTCTCACTTTTTCAGCACTAACCGGGTGTTTTTCGTTCAGCTCTTCTGTTTCCTTTGGGCCAAGTGAAAACAGCGCTACCTCCGCGGCCGAAAGGCATGCCGAGAAAAAGATCATTACGCAAATAAAAACGGCGAGGAGGATCAAAAGGGCAGATCTTCAGCGTTGTTTCCGGTGGTATTCGGACTCGACTGGTTCGGATTCGGCTCTGATTTTGACGTTGGGTCCTCGTCGCGTTTACGGCTGAGAATTGTGAAATTTTCTCCCACAATTTCCGTAATGTATTTTTTGTTTCCCTCCTCACCCCAGGAACGGGTACGAAGTCGTCCCTCTAAATAGATCTGAGTTCCTTTCCGGAGATATTTTTCGGCTACTTCGGCCAGACTTCTCCATAAAACAATATTATGCCATTCGGTTTGTTCAACCCGTTGCCCGGTTTTATCCTTATAGGTTTCGGAAGTGGCCATGGGGAAGTTCGCCACTTTAACCCCTTCGCTCAGGGTTCTTACCTCCGGATCTTTTCCAAGGTTTCCCAGTAAAATCACTTTGTTAACTCCTGCCATAGCGTGTCTTGAATTTGGTTTAACAAACCTACTGAAAGATCAGAGATCGTACAACCTGATTTTAGAACCTTTTTAAACTATTTCCTGTTGGAGACGCTTCATTCTCAGGCGATTCAGGAGGAGGGAGGAGAGGAGTAAATTCAGTTTAGAACCAGTTGGCGTAACAAGGACCTGAATTCCCAACTTTGCCTTATGAACGAGCAGATACTTTACGCGGCCTGGGAGCATCGCTGGTACAAGGCTGGGCCTCTTCGTACCACCTGCGGCGAATCATTGGAAATTCTGCGGGCCGGTGTCCGGAACGAGCATTCCGGTCCTGATTTTTCCGATGCCCGGATCCGCATCGGGAACACCTTGTGGGCAGGAAATGTAGAAATGCATGTGAAGTCTTCAGACTGGGAGCAACATGGTCACCGGACGGATGCGTCCTATAACAACGTGGTGCTGCATGTGGTATTTGAACATGACAAGGATATTTTCACAAAAGCAGGAACTAAGATCCCCGCGCTGGAACTGAAGGAGATGCTGGATCCGGACTTGCTTCGGGAATGCCTGGAGTTTACGCACCGATCCGGATGGCTGCAGTGCAGTGGCAGACTTAAGGAGGTAAGTCCTGTAAAATGGACGCTTTGGCTGGAACGGTTGGCCGTGCTGCGGCTGGAGGAAAAGGTAGAAGTCATCCGGCAGCGGTTGCAGCAAACAAACAACGACTGGGAAGAAACCTTATACCGAACGCTGGCTTCGGCATATGGTTTCAGGGTAAATTCTCCTCCCATGGAGATGCTGGCCGGCGCAATTCCCTGGAAAATACTTCGGCGGTATGCAGGAAACTCGCTGGTTTACGAAAGCATATTATATGGTGCGGCCGGAATGCTGAATGGTTTCTTTGCGGATGAATATCCCCGAAAGCTTCAAAACGAGTTTATTTTTTTTCGCATGAAGCATGAATTGAATATTCTTCCGGAAGCAACCTGGAAGTTGATGCGACTTCGCCCGAGAAATTTTCCCACTATTCGCATTTCCCAATTCGCACGCATGTTGTCTTCGCATCCCCATCTGCTGGAGGAAATACAAACCCTGGACGACCCGGAGTGCGTAACCGGTATTTTTACGGAAGCCGCATCGGATTACTGGAAAGAACATTATTTGTTCGATCGCGTGGCGGGAAGGATTTCACCGGCCATGGGATGGGAGTCGGCCAGTTTGCTGCTGATCAATGCGGTAGTTCCTTTTTTATTTTTGTACGGGAAAGAAAAGGGAGATCAGCGGTTCACGGAACGGGCCATGCGGTTCCTGGAACACACCGGGGCAGAGAACAATTCCGCAATGCGTGCATGGAAGGAGCATGGAGTTAAACCGCATAATGCACTGCAGTCGCAGGCTTTATTGCATCTGAAGGGAAGATACTGCTCAGAGGCGCGATGCCTTAGCTGTTCGGTGGGAATAGGACTGTTGTCCTCCCGTAAGCCGCTTTCTGCATAATGTCTTTCCGGGGGCAGGGAAATATCGGGGGCAGTGGAGTATCTTTACTCCTTCAGCAGCTTTCCGGTTTGTTTACCGGTTTCGGGAAGTTGCTGACCAATGGGACGCTCCGGTTCAGTTATACCGCTGGACGGATCGTATTTGTATATGGTTCCACCTGTACCTACAGCATACTCGATGGTGAGACTTGGAAAACCAAGGGAATTAAAAGTGGAGGAACTTGAATAGCTTAAGGTCCAGGTTTAACCTCCATTGCTGGTATTTAATTGCGTCAGACCTGCCAGCACGATACACAATGAGAAAGAATTGCTTATACAAGAATATTGCAAAACAAGGAGACCTGCAAATGATCCGGCGCCTAAAATGCGCCATTTCCACTTCCGTACCGGATTTATGTTCAGTTTTGGTCTGTTGTTGCCCTGGTACAGTTCTCCTGAAACCCCAGGTAAGGAGGTAAGATCAGATCAAAAGATTTTCAAGCCCGTCAGCTCAGTGAACAGCAACCTTGAAACTACCCAGCTTTTCGCTGGTGGCAGAAAAGATCAGGCCATGATAAAGGCCGGGAGATAATACACTGCTTCTTACCCTAAGGGTTACCTCCCCGTTTCTGTTTTCCATTGGTGCTGAAAAAGCCAGCCGGCCGCTGAGGTCGTACAGCTTCAGTGTGCACGCGGTATGTAGTGAGTGATGAAAGGAGAGAGTAACATTGAAATGATCTGCCGCAGGATTCGGATAAACAATGGTGCTGAAAACAATGCCATCCGATTCCCAAACCGAAGTATTCTGCGGGCTGTATTTGATCACATGATAATCTTCGTTTACTACCGAAGTGGAAGGATCCACATCTCCGGATCCTGCGATATATACACTGCCATCGTCCAGCACCTCCACCGCTTTTGATTCGTCCATTCCGTTCCCTAATGCATCATGAGTAACCAGCCACATCTGAGTACCTGCGGAGTTGTATTTGATCGTGATCATATCGCGGTTGGTGCTGTTAATAGACTTGTACCCTGTAATATATACGTTGAGTGTATCATCGAGCGCAATATCCGCCCCCCTGTCGTCTACATTACCGCTTCCCGCATACCGCATAACCCATTGCTGAACACCTGCGGAGTTGTACTTAATGGTGGCAATGTCGTTGAGCGCGGTTTGATTTCCGTTACCCTGACTTTGACCTGTGATATAGACGTTACCGAGAGAGTCAGCGATGAGTCCGTTCACTTCCTCGTATTTGACATTTGTATTCACGTCGGTGTATCCGTATCCGGTAGCCCACATTTGCACACCGGTTGAGGCGTTGAGACGCAAGGTGATATAGTCGAACCAGTAACCGGAAACAAAGGAGCGTCCTGCTACAAATATATTTCCGTTTTTATCCTGTGTTATAAGCTTGCCGAAGTCGTTATCGTTGGCGGTGCCGTTATACGTGTTTGTCCAGAGGGTGCTTCCATTAGAGGAGCTGAGTTTCTTGGTGACGATATCCGACAGCGTTCCATTGATATCATTGGCGGAACCGGTAACAACAGGATTTCCGGCCGCATCCACTACAAGATCCGTTGCATCATCGTTTCCGTTATTGCTTCCGTTATAGGTAATCACCCATTGCTGAGTACCGGAACTATTATATTTAATAACGAGCCAGTCCATGTAAGGTCCGGCAACAGTAGTATAGCCACAGACATAAACATTTCCCGATGCATCGGTTTCAACATTTTTTCCTTCATCCTGAAGGTTGGAAGAACCATTGTAGGTTTGAGCCCAAAGCTGGTTTCCGGCGTTGTCATATTTTATGACCACCAGGTTTTCAAAGTTGGAGGATCCTTTTTCTTTTCCTGTAACGTACAGATTTCCTGAGGCATCCAGCCAAAGATCAGCAGCTCCGTCGTTATCGTTACCGCTGCCATTGAATGTGCGTGCCCATACCTGGGTGCCGTTGATATCGTATTTCACGGTAACAATATCCAGATTGCCCTGGCTTCCCAGGCTGGTGCCGGTAACATACGCGTTGCCTGCCGCATCAATGGTCATATCGGCAACCTGGTCTGTATTGTCGGCCTGCCCGTTGTAGGTTACAACCCAGTCAACAGGTATTGTCTGTGAGAAGAGAGTGCTTTGAGAAAAAAGAAAGAGAAAGAATAAAGAGCGTGTAATGAGCTTCATGGTTCAGGGATTAGGTTTAGTTATATCTGACTCTTCTTTCATTTTATTGGCTTCCTGTTCAATTTCCCGTTTGATTCCGTTGGCGGCATCTTTGAATTCCCGCATCCCTTTTCCGAGTCCGCGGGCGAGGTCAGGAATCTTTTTCGATCCGAAGAAAATAAGAAAGACAAATGCAATGAGTAGCAATTCGCCGGTTCCGATTCCTTCCAGTATAAGAAACGTGTGAGCGAACTGCATAGGGCAAAGATAAAAAAAACCCGCACCTTTCGGGAGCGGGGTGTAAAGTGGCAGAGCTCCTTTATTCTTTTTTCTTGCGGTCAAAGTCAATCACCACGGGGGTGGCAATGCAGAGGGAGGAGTAGGTTCCGATCACAATTCCGATCAGAAGAGCGAAGGAGAATCCGCGGATAACTTCGCCCCCGAAGACGAATATGGCTACAAGAACAATGAATGTGGTTAATGAGGTAATGAGTGTACGGCTGAGTGTGGCATTGAGTGCGTAATTGATGAGTTTCTTTCTTTCCTCACCGGCTTCGTCTTTTTTGCCTCCGGACAGGAATTCCCGGATACGGTCAAAAACCACTACCGTATCGGTCATCGAGTAACCCATTACAGTAAGAATGGCCGCAACAAAGTGCTGGTCGATTTCAAGTGCAAACGGAAGCAGGCCGTCGAAGATGAGGTAACAGGCAAGTACCACTGCAACGTCGTGGAAAAGCGCGACCGTTGCACCGAGTCCGTACTGCCATTTTTTGAACCGAAGCAAGATATACAGGAACATGACCGCGCAGGAGAAAATGATGGTGAGTACAGATGCATTTCGGATATCGCGCGAAATGGTTTCTCCGACTTTTGTCTGGGATTCAAGATGGTCTTCCAGGATAAAGCCGGGCACTACTTTGCCAATACCCTCTTCCAGTTTTTTCTCTACGTTCACAGATGCTTCCTTGGACGGGTCACTGATGAGGTAGGACGTGGTGATGCGCAGCTGATTGTCTTCGCCGTACGTTTTGATTTCCGGCTTCTCTCCATCGAAGGACGCAGTGAGGGGGCTGATCAGGTTTTCTGTTGGAACCGGCTGTTCAAAGCGGATCACATAGGAGCGGCCTCCTTCGAAATCAACACCCAGATTGAATCCGCCTTTCTTCGCATACATGAATACTCCGGTGGCAATAATCAGGGCACTGAGGATGTAAAAGTACTTTCTGTTTCCTACAAAGTTGATATTGACACCCTTCAGAACGCCTTTCGAAAGGTTGTTCCAGAATGTGATATCCATTTTCCGGCGATCCATGGCTTCGAAAATAAGCCGCGTAATAAACAGTGCACAGAAAAGAGAAGAGAGAATACCAATGATGAGCGTAATGGCAAATCCCTGAACGGGTCCTGTTCCGTAGGCCGCCAGAATTATTCCGAGAATGATGGTGGTGATGTTTGAGTCCAGAATGGAACTGAGTGCACCTTTGAAACCATCTTTGATGGCGAGGCTCTGACCTTTGCCCTGACTTAATTCTTCCCTGATTCTCTCAAAGATGAGCACATTCGCATCTACGGAAAGACCAATTACCAGCACGATACCCGCAATACCGGGCAGGGTGAGCACGGCACCATAGGAGGCAAGTACACCCACGATGAAGAACATGTTGGCAAACAGAGCAATGTCGGCTACCATTCCGGCTTTGTTATAGTAGATCACCATGAAGAACAGGATGAGAAGAAGCGCGATCACGAACGAAAGAAAACCTTTTCGCATGGCTTCGGCACCCAGGGTGGGTCCAACAATACTTTCTTCAACGATATTGGCTGCGGCAGGAAGTTTACCTGCAGACAAAATGTTTGCAAGATCTTCCGCCTCACGGATCGTGAAGTTTCCGGTAATGGAGGAGCTTCCCCCGCTGATCTGATTCTGTACCGTAGGGGCCGAATACACAATATTGTCAAGAACAATAGCAATCTCAGATCCAATGTTGCTCTTTGTAATCACAGACCACTGGCTTGCGGCCTCGGTAGTCATATTCATTGTTACGCTGGCATATCCGCCGCCGCCCTGGTCAAAATCAACCTTGGCTTTTGTGATAATATCGCCGGAGAGCGCGGCATTTCCGTTGCGGTCGGTAATTTTTATTGCATACAGCGGCAGGATACCGGTTCCTTTTTTATTCTCTTTTCCCCAGAGGAATTTGATATTAGAAGGAAAAAGACGCGACACCCTCTCCATGCGGAAATAGGACATGATCTTTGAGGTGTCGTTCGGACTGGCATACCCGATGATCGGACCTTCTGCCGGTTCGTTCTTATCATCCAGACTGTACAGCATAATGGAGAAGAGCGGATTCTCCTTGCGCATCAATTCCAGTGAATCGGCACGACTCATTGTGCCGGAGTCTTTGTTTGTGGTGTCTGTAGAAAGAAGAGAGGCCAGTGCGTTCGTGTCCGGTTGCTTCAGGCTGTCTGGATTTTTAGAATCTTCTTTTTTTGCAGTTACCGATTTGGTTGTGTCCGGCGCAGTTACCTTGCCGGTGTCCGCAGCGGTACTGTCCTTTGTACTCAGTTCCGGATGCAGAATGTTCTTCAGCTCAACGTTGGCGTCCACCAGCTTGAAGAAAATACCATCTTTTTTATTGATGTCTCCGCGATTGCTGAATGTTTCCCAGAATTCGAGATTTGCGCTTCCCTGCAGGAGTTTTCTGACGCGTTCCTTCTCCGTAACACCGGGCAACTCAATCAGGATTCGTCCCGAGGCTTCCAGCTTCTGGATATTCGGCTGCGTTACACCAAAGCGGTCAATCCTTGCACGCAGCGTGGTCTCGGCTGTTTTAATGGAATTGGTAACGGTTTCCCGGATAAGTGCCAGTACGTCTTCATCCTTTGTATTTGCATCTACTTTTCCCTTGAGTTCGATGGTACGGAAGTAAAATGAAATGTTGTTCTTGGTGTCCAGTTTTTTAAGCTCTTCCCCGAATAAGGTGGCAAAATCGCGGGCGTCCGTTTTTTCTGCCTTCCGGGCGTTTTCCAGGGCTTTCAGAAGCACAGGATCATCCTGCCGTGAACTCATTCCTTTGATCAGATCGGGAACAGAGATCTCGAGTGTTACGTTCATTCCGCCCTTGAGGTCAAGACCAAAATTGATCTCCTTCTCCTTGCAGTCGAGATACGTGAAACCCAGGTATACCTCCTGGTTCTTCAGCGAATCGAGGTAACGGCCGGTTCGTGCTTTTTGTACCGAGTCGAGATAACGATCGGCTTTTTTCTGATCTCCGCCGGCGTATGTACCTGCGGCAGTTTTAATGTCAGAGCGGTTGGAATAGCTCACCCCGGCGGTTTTAGCGTCATCTTCAATTCCCACCACAATCCAGGTGAACGATAAATAGAACAAGCAGACAAGAAACAACAGTGCTGTAAAAAGTCTGATCAAACCCTTGTTTTGCATATTAATTCTTACTTAGATAGTTATTAATCAGAGAGTTAAATTAGTCTCCCAAAAAAGGACTGCAAATATAGTACTTTCTTCCGTTCACCGCTTTCGGAATGTCCTAATCCTCAGGCTAAAATCGTTGCGAATGCCCCGTATTCCTGCTATCTTTGTTGATCCCCGCGCATTACACTTTTTAAGTTTCCTCGTTATGAAGACACTGTTTATCGGTATTTGTCTGATTCTCACAACTTTAGAATTGTTTTCACAATTACCATTTCGTCGGGCTGACTCGGTGAAAGTGTTTCGCAACAGCGCCCAACTTTCCAATCCCTGGGTTGGGGGGCACAATTTCGTTCAGTTTTCAGACATTGACTTGAACATGGACGGCATCAAGGATCTTTTTGTGTTCGACCGTACCGGAAATAAAATCACCACTTATCTGAACACGGGTACACCCAACGCCGTTTCATATGTTCACAAGCCGGAATATGAGAAGCAGTTTCCGATCATGACAAACTGGGTTTTACTGCATGATTACAACGGAGACGGCAAGGAGGACATTTTTCATTTTAACGGCGCCGGTTTCGCGGTTTGGAAAAATACGTCCACTGTGTCGGGGCTGCAGTTCCAGAACATCACCTGGCTGGCCATGTCAGAGTACAGTCCGAATAACTGGGTGAATTTATATGTTTCTCCTGTGGACATTCCTGCGCTGGTGGATGTGGATAACGACGGCGATACCGATGTTCTTACTTTTTCAATTAACGGTATATCGGTAGAATATCATAAGAATCGCGCCGTTGAACTATCTATGAGTCCGGACAGTCTGAAGTTTCAGTACATCACCGGCAATTGGGGTGATTTCACTGAGAATCCGAGCAATTGCGGAATCAATCTCCAGCGTCAGAATCCTCATCTTCCAACACCGCAGCATGCCGGTTCATGTCTGCTTTGTCTTGATTTTGATAACGACAATGACCAGGAGCTGATTTTAGGCGATATTTCCTGCTGTAACATGACGATGCTAACCAACGGTGGTGATTCAGCCAATGCCGATATGGTAACGGTAGATGCTTTATTTCCGTCCAGCTCTATGTCAGTTGATCTCAGTATTTTTCCATGCGCCTATCATCTGGATGTGAACAACGACGGAGACCGCGATCTGGTGGTTGCAGCTAACGCACAGAATGTATCAGAGAATAACCGCAGCATATGGTTTTACGAGAATACAGGTACCGATGTTTTTCCGGTGTTCACCTGGGTAAAAAAGGATCTTCTGCAGTGCGACATGATGGATGTAGGGGAGGGGGCTTTTCCGGCGCTGGTGGATTTTAACGCCGACGGTTTAACGGATCTTCTTCTGGCCAATACGTTTATGCGTTCGCTGGCTGGAATGTGCAGCACTACAATCTCCACCCGTATTGCCGCTTATGTTAACACCGGAACAGCCAATGCGCCCGTTTATACACATGTCACTGACGACTGGAACGGATTATCCACCGAGTTTACCGGAGTGATTGCAGCGGCGATCACGTTCGGAGACCTGGATAATGACGGGGATCTGGATATGATGGCAGGTGACGACAACGGAAGAATTAATTATTTTCCGAATAATGCCGGGGCAGGTAATCCCATTACGTTCGGAACTCCGGTCATGAGTTATCTTGATAACAGTTTTACAATGATCGATGTGGGAAATAATGCTACACCCCAGCTGATTGATCTCGATCTTGACAGCAAACTGGATCTGGTGATCGGGGAAAAAGGAGGAAATCTGAATTATTATCAGAATGTCGGAACAACCAGCGCGCCTTCATTTCAGTTTGTTACAGACACGCTGGGAGACGTGGACGTAACACCGGCAAACAATTTTCAGGGTTACAGTGCTCCCTATATTTACCTCGACAGCGGGCAATTCGAGTTATTGATCGGGTCGGAGAGGGGGGTTGTTTACCACTATCAGAACATTACCGGAAATATTGCGGGTACATGGGTTCTGACCGATTCGATAGGGGGGCGTTATTACGAGGTATTTGAAGGAATTCGTACTGCGCCTGTGGTGGCGGATGTTACCAATGATGCGGTGCCAGACCTGGTGATAGGAAATTACCGCGGCGGAGCCGGTTTCTATATTGGTGATGCCACCACCGGCACGGCAGAGAACGAGGTATCCGGATATATTCAGATCTATCCCAATCCGGCCAGCGGAATTTTCATGGTTTCCTCGTATGAAGAGGGAGTGGCCGAATGGTTCTCGCTGGATGGGAAGTTATGCGGATCAGCGCGGATCACAAAAGGAGAAAGCGTAGTTTCAGTTGGGGATATTTCCACCGGAATCTATCTCGTGCGTGTTCGTACCGCTTCCGCAATACTGAATTTCAAACTTCTTATCCGATGAGGCAGCTTTTGGTGGTCATACTCCTGTTGCCGTTCCTCTCCTGCCGGAAGGAAAAGACCCCCGAACTTATTGTGTCAGAACTGAGGGTGCATGCAGAAGTGATCCATCATACATATGCGATCCCTTACAGCAGGGTCTACCTCAAATCGGGCACCACGGTCTGGCCGGGAAACAGTCCATCTTTTTACGAAACATCTTTGATCACCGATGCCGGCGGCCGTGTTACATTTGCCGGGCTGAGTGGAGGGAAGTATGTTTTTTGGGCGGTAGGATATGATGCAGCCGTAGCAGACAGCGTTTCCGGATACATGGTAATTAGTTCCAGCCTGGATCCCGGCGAGCAGAAGGAGGTCAACCTTATTATTCCGGTGAGTGAATGAGATTTTTACCTGCTTTTTTTATCATCTGTACAGTTGTTTTAGTTTACGCATGCCGGAGGGATCTGCCATCCGGGCTGGAGGAGAGCGGTTACCCGAATGAAATCGGAAAGATCATTCTGACGCATTGCGCTGTTACAGGCTGTCATAATGCCGAAAGCAAAGCGGCTGCGGGCGGACTTGATCTTGAATCCTGGGAAAGTATGTTCCGGGGAGGGTCGGGCGGAGCAACGGTGATCCCTTTCAGCCCTGATTTTTCCACGTTGATGTATTATGTAAATACCTACGATGATCTGGGGCCCTCACTGAATCCCACCATGCCGCTCAATAATGCCCCCCTTTCCAGAGGAGACGTTGAACTCCTGAAGAGATGGATCGCCGAAGGCGCGCCGGACCGCAATGGGTTTATCTGCTTTTCGGATAATATTTCAGCAGGAAAATATTTTATCTCCAATCAGGGGTGCGATGCAGTGGCGGTGTTCGACAAAGCAACCGATCTGTGCATGCGTTATATCAGCGTGGGAAAGTACCCGAACATCGAAACGCCGCATATGCTCAGGCTTTCTCCGGACGGAGTGTATTTCTACGTGATTTTCAGTGTGGGAAACGGGAGCCAGAATTACCTGCAGAAATTTTCTGCAGAATCACAACTGCTGATTGCTGAGGTAAATCTCGGTCAGGGCTCATGGAATACATTAACAATCAGTGCCGACGGGAGAAGAGCATATGTGGTGGACTGGAGCGCTAACGGGGGGCCGATGGATGTGAACCTGGAAACAATGTCGGTGGTGGCGAATTATCAGGGTATGCTTATCGATCCTCACGGCTCGACCCTGAACGGATCCACGTTATACATTACCATGCAGGCCGGGAACGGTCTATATAAAATGGATACCTCCGATATTGCAAATTATACCATGGTGTCACTGGATCCGCCCAATGCACCCGACCCGGGAAGTAACAGTCTGAGGATTCATGAACTCGCTTTTTCCCCTGACGGAAGTAAATACTTCGTAACCTGCCAGGGACCTTCCTTGTCTCAGATGAGAATTTTTCAGACAAGTAACGATTCCCTGCTTGCAGTGATTCCGCTGGGAGCCTATCCGTCCGAAATGGCGGTGGCAGATCCCCTTCCTTACGTTTTTGTTACAGTGATGGAGGATGTAAGCACCTTTCCTGGTAAGCGGGGAAGTGTGGCGGTTATCAATTATCAGACACACCAATTGATAACATCCGTTTATACCGGTCATCAACCACACGGAATTGGCGTGAGTAACAGCAGAAAAAGAGTGTATGTAGCCAACAGAAATCTGGAACCTTCAGGTCCCGCCCCGCATCATTCGTCGCTTTGCGGAGGTAGAAACGGTTACCTGACCATTATTGATATGAATACGATGCAACTGGTACCGGGTATACGCACAGAACTTTCAAGCGATCCGTATTCAGTTGGGGTACGGGAATGATTATTTCTCCAGCCGGAGTGATTTTTGAGGGAAAGAGATCCTCGCTCTGAATTTTTTCAGCAGATCTGAGCCCAGCACTCCGCACACGGGTGAAAGTCCCAGCTGTTCGTAACTCTGATTCACGTGTGAAAGATCCAGGAGTATGCTTTTGTAATTTTTCAGAATGAATGATCCGATCTGAAGACGGCTGATCACCAGCACCTGACTTTCCATGGTGCTGGTACCAAGGCCTGAGGAGAGCATCGGGTGTTTGCGCGCTCTCTGTTTTTTCTCCAGTTCCCTGATTCGTTCCGCATCAAATACGGTACGTGAAGCACCGGTATCCACTACCACGAGGGCAGGCATCCCATTCACGGAAATGCGGGTCAGGAGGTGATAGCCGTCACCGCCGATATTTTTTACCTGGAGCGGAAGGGTAGTGGTCACTTCAGGCCACTACTTTCATGTTGTCAAGAACATCCATCACTTCCTTCACAGATTTTGCAGATGATTGAAGTAACTTGGTTTCCTCTGCGTTGAGTTTGAGTTCAAGGATCTCCTCAATTCCTTTCTTTCCGAGTTTTACAGGAACACCCAGATAGATGTCTTTCAGTCCGTACTGGCCGTTCAGCAGAGCGCAACAGGGGAAAATCCTTTTTTGGTCGCGAACGATGGCTTCTACCATCTGTGCTGCGGAAGCTCCCGGGGCGTACCATGCAGATGTTCCAAGAAGATTAACGATCTCGCCTCCTCCTTTCTTCGTACGCTCGATGATCGCATCCAGTTTGTCTTTCGCGATAAGTTCAGTAACCGGAATGCCGGAAACAGTAGTGTAGCGGGGCAGCGGCACCATAGTATCGCCGTGCCCACCCATGAGTACGGCCTGAATATCTTTGGGTGAACAGTTCAGGGCTTCGGCAAGAAATGCACGGTAGCGCGCCGTATCAAGAATGCCGGCCATGCCGAACACGCGCGAGGAATCAATCTTTGCGGTGAGATAGGCACAATAGGTCATCACATCCAGCGGATTCGAAACAATAATAATAATAGCGTTCGGAGAATGTTTGATCACATTTTCAGTAACGGTTTTAACGATCATGGCATTCGTGGAAATAAGATCGTCGCGGCTCATACCCGGCTTGCGCGGCAGGCCGGAAGTGATTACCACTACATCAGAGTTGGCCGTTTTGGAATAATCATTGGTGGAGCCTTTAATGCGGGTGTCATACATATTCACCGGGGCGGTCTGCCAGATATCCAGGGCCTTTCCTTCAGCAAAATTTTCTTTGATGTCAAGAAGCACAACCTCGTTGCACAATTCACGATGAGCGATCACATCAGCGCAGGTTGCTCCAACGTTGCCTGCTCCTACTACGGTTACTTTCATGTGTTTTATTTTTTTAAGAATGCTAAAAATATAAAGTGTATTTCACCTGAACCCTGAGATTTCTCCATATTTTAGCAAATTATTGATAATCAGTCGAATACCTTATCATGCAACGAATCCCAGTTAAAAATGTCTAACTTTACGGGTCGTACTCATGAAGTATTGGATTTTACATATATCTCTGGCAATCACTTCGTTGCTTTTGTCCGGTCAGGTGCAGCCTCCTTTCTGGGTGGACAAAGACACTACGCTTTGTTCTCCGCAGCCGGTAACGCTTACGGCGAATGTAAACATTCCCGGTGCAAATTACGCAACCACATCCTATTCTGTGGGAAGCATTCCGTACACGCCGGATCCTTATAACGGTGGTACACCATTGGTGTGGCAAACCAACGGCGACGATGAGGTACACGGGCCATTCAATATTGGTTTCACTTTTTGCTTCATGGGTTCTCCCAGGACGCAATTTTATATTGGTATAAACGGATGGGTTGGTTTCGCCAACGGACCTACCACTTACACTTCCCTCGCTATTCCCAGCACGAATGCAAACGTGCCGAAAGAGTGCATCATGGGACCCTGGCAGGATTGGTATCCCGGTTTCAACAACGCAAGTGTGAATTATGCGGTTTACGGGGTTGCTCCGTACCGCCGGCTGGTGGTATCCTGGGATAATTCCGCCATGTTCTCCTGCACTAACCTGACCGGCCGTTTCCAGATCATTCTTTACGAGACGTCGAACATTATCGAAAATCATATTCAGAACAAACCCAACTGCCTTACCTGGGGAGGGGGAACCGCCGTACAGGGATTGCATGATTTTTCCGGAACACTTGCATTTCCGGTCACGGGCAGAAACAGCACGCAATGGACCGCAGTGAACGATGCCGTCCGGTACACCCCGAATGGTGCCTTCACGCCGTTTCAGATCGACTGGTATGACCTGCCCGGGAATAATCTGCTTGGCTCCGGTTCTACCATTACGGTTAACCCAGTTACCAATACACAGTATTATGCGGTAGTAACCTATCTCTGTTCAAACGGAACCGATGCAGATACGGTAGATGTTAATATATCCACTGCGATCAATGCGAGTACGGTTTTTTCCGACGACACCTGTAATATCAGCAGCGGAACAGCCACCGTGAATGTTTCCGGAGGAGTTGGCCCTTATGCATATGCATGGAGCAACGGGGATACACAAGTTATGGCCGACAGTCTCTCAGGAGGAACATATACCGTTGTCATTACGGATGTGAACGGATGCACAGCCAGCACAACGGCAACTGTAAATTCCCTAATGCCTCCTGTGGCAAATTTTTCTTACTCTCCTTCCGTGATCACGCTGATTGACCCCGAGGCTCAGTTCACGGATCTGTCCGCAGGAGCTACCTTATGGTATTGGGATTTCGGAGACGGAAATACTTCCACAACTCAGCACCCCCTGCACACATACCTCCTGGATGGTACCTATCTGGTTACACTGATAGTGGAGAACCAGTTCGGCTGCACCGATACCGTAACGCAGACGTTACTGGTGGAAGGTTATTTTACCTTCTATATTCCCAATGCTTTTACTCCGAACAACTCCGGTTCTAACGAGATTTTCGCCGCAGAATTTACCGGAATCGAAGAGCAGGGATATGAAATGTTTATATTCTCGCGCTGGGGCGATGTGGTTTTCCATACTACCGACCCGAATCAGGGATGGTACGGTTCCTACAATAATTCAGGACCAATGGTTCAGGAAGGTGTCTACGTTTATTTATTTAAGTTTCGTGATTTTAAATCCTATGGCCACGAAATCCGTGGGCATGTAACAGTAATAAAGTAATCCCATGAAAAAAGCACTTCTTTCTTTTCTCTTCCTTCTTTTCTTCTGTGCAGGGTATTCCCAGAATAGCTTCACAGCCACTCTTCCGGGTTCTGAAACCGAGCTCAAAGCGATGATCGAAAAAGGAAATCTTGTATTCGAAATTCTCACCGTAACGGACGCAGGCCAGGTAGACTTTTTAAATAACAAGGCGGTGCCCTATACCAAGGAAATTGGCATGGTAGTTACCCTGTCGGATTCCAAAGGTGCCAGGGCCGTGGCGACCCTGAACGACGGGGCGAAGGACATGAAATGGCTGTTCAGGTACTTCCTGAATGCCGGAATTACAACGGTGAATTTTAACGGCAAATCTGTAAGCACCCAGGAGTTCTTTAAGCCCTGGATGTAGGTTCCATGGAAAGTAGTATATTTGTCCCCCGTAAATAAAAGGAGGTATTTTTTTATGATTATTGTGCAAGTGAAAGAAGGAGAAACGCTGGAAAAGGCATTAAAGAAATTCAAGAAGAAATTCGAGAAAACTGGTGCTGTTCGCGAACTCCGTCGCCGTCAGTCCTTTACCAAACCATCCGTGCGCAAGCGCGATACCTGGAAAGCAGCTGTACATCGTCAGAAACTTCAGCTGGAAGAGGCTTAGGCCGTATCCGGACGATTTTTTTTAAAGGGACCTTTTGGTCCCTTTTTTTTTATAAGAGTATCCCGATTCCTGCGCCGGCAAGAATAATGAGCAGTTTGATGATATTGAACCGGTGGTTCTCGCTGGATTCGAACAAAATGGTGGTGCTTATATGCAGAAAGATTCCTACCACAAGGGCCATGGGATACCGGACGGCCGAATGCATATCCTGTACACAGGCACTAAGCCATTCACCTGCCAGTGCACCGGCCGGAGTCATGAGAGCAAACATCAGCAGCCACAGGATGGCCGTAGTTCGCCGGGTGCCACTTTGCAGAAGTAGTGTGCAGAGCGCAATGGAGATGGGAATATTATGAAGAATAATACCCGTAAAAAGAGAATGATGCGTGTGATCATCCCCCCCAAAGGTTTCCGCGAGCGGAAGTCCTTCAAGAAATGAGTGGACGGAGAGGGCAATCATCATCGTGAATGGGAAGCGCTGTTCCTGTTTGCTGTGAACATGGATGTGACCATGTTCAATTCCTTCAGAGAAAAACTCAATGATGATCTGAAGAATAAATCCTGCCAGAATAAATATTCCCACCTGGTGTTCCCCCTCGGAATACACTTCCGGCAACAGGTGCATAATACTAACAGAAAACAGAAACGCCCCGCTGAACGCCAGCAGCAATTTCAGAATGCGGGGCTGAACCTTCACAAACAGAACAAAGGCGCCTGATAACAGGACCCCTGCAACAAGGATGATATATTCCCAAAGTCCCATCAGGATTTTTCGGTTACAAATATAATTCTTGGAGAAGATTCCTGACTGAATTCTTCAAGCGAATAATCACCGTATCTGGCATGAATTATAAATCCGGCCTCCTTCAGGAGTTGTTCCAGCGCCACCGGACTATGATCGGTTATAGATTCGCAGAAATGGAAAATGTGAGTGCCATGCGCAACCTGAATCTGTTTTATGATCTTCCCGTGCTCGTGCCGGCGGCGGATCGTGAAACGGATCCCCTCGCGCTCTGTTGTTTCCTCCGGTACAAGATGATGAAGCGTAACAGCAGTATTCAGAAAGTCCAGTACCAGAAGTCCTTTCGGCTTCAGGGAATGATAAAAATTCTGCAGAATCTTCCGGTCGTCACGCACGGTACCATATCCGAAGCTCGAGAAGATATTTAGCACCATATCGTAATAGTTCGTGCGGAAAATACACCGCATATCCTGAACAAGGTATTCCTCTGCGCCCGACGAGCGTTCCCGCGCAGAAAGTATGGCTTCTTCGGAAAGGTCAATGCCGGTAACACTGAAGCCAAGTCCGGCCAGCATTCTCCCGTGGCGCCCGTTTCCGCAGGGAGCGTCCAGGATGCGCGATCCCGGACTGACCGGATGAGCATGAAGGAGCGCGGTGATGAACCTGGCTGCTTCTTCATCGTTTCGGTGACGGTACAGGATGGGATAGAATTCACTGTTAAACCAGCTCTTATACCATTCATGTTCCATCCGGATCAAAGGTAAGAACCGGAGCGGTAACAATGAAGAGCGATTTCTTTTATTATCTTTACCCCAATGAGGACGACTCGTCTTCCCTTCGCGTTCCGCTTATTTTTTCTTCTCATCTGTGCAGGGTGTGTGCAGGCGCAGGATCTGAAATTTTATCATCTTACAACCAAGCAGGGATTATCCCAAACCGTCATCAATTGCATGATCAAGGATTCCAGAGGGTTCATGTGGTTTGGAACCCAGGATGGTCTGAACCGGTATGACGGATACACCTTTACGGTGTTCCGGAACGACCCTGAGGATACCAACTCCATTTCCGACAACTATATCAATTGCCTGCTGGAGGATCAAGAAGGCAGAATATGGATCGGTACCAATGTGGGAGGCTTGAATGTGTATGATCCCGTTCTGAACAGGTTTGTCCGTTACCGGCACGAGGAGAATAACGACCAGTCGCTCAGCGACAATAAAGTCTTTTGCATTATGGCCGCTCCCGGCGGCGGATTTGTGGTGGGTACGGATAATGGCCTTAATTTTTTTGACGGCGAGAGCAATCGTTTCAGACGTTACCTGGCGGAGGACACGCCAAAGGCGCTGATTGATGCCAGTATCCGTTGTCTGGCCACCGACGAAAAAGATAACATCTGGGTTGGTACATTCAGGGGAGGGTTGCATCGCTTCCGGGCGCAGGAAGGGGTATTTGATTATTTCAGTCCGGTGGAACAGCAAATTCCCGGAGCTGTTGACAAGAGTGAGAAAATCCGGACGATTTACTGTGACAAGGATGGCTTATTCTGGATCGGAACCTATAACGGCGGAACCTTTCTCTTTGATCCGCTGAAGGAGAAATACCTGAAATGTTTTCTTGCAGACAGCGGGCCGGAAGGGATAACCCATAACTGGGTGCTATCCTTTGCGGAAGATAAGAGGGGAATGATCTGGGTGGCAACCAACGACAGTGGTTTGTGTTTTTATAATAAGAGCACCGGCAAATTCACACGGCAGTACTCGGATGAATTCGACCCACTGGGGTTGTCCAGTAATTCCCTTTCAAGCTTATTGTGCGACGAAACCGGAAACATGTGGGTGGGCACTTCAACGAATGGGGTCAATGTGTTTTTCAGGAACACTCTTAAGTTCAGCCATGTCCGAAGAAGAGTGGGTTCAGAAAATACTTTGCCGGACAAAATCATATACTGTGTTTACAAGGACAAAAGCAATCAGGTTTGGTTTTGTGCCAAGGGAGCCGAGTTGAGTAAGCTGGATCTTCAAACGGGAAAGTTCACGCACTACAAGGACGTTTGCGAGGCACAGAACAAAACGATTCTTACAATTTACGAATCTCCCAATGGGCTTTTCTACCTGGGTTCCTATGGCGGCGGAATTTCTATTTTCGATCCAGGGCAGGGCAGGGCAGTACCGATCAGAGACGATGAATTCAAGGGGGAGAAGCTTACAAATAAAACCATTCTTAATATCCGGGCAGATAAACTTGGACACCTCTGGATTTCTACCTTCGGCGGCGGCTTATTCCGGTTCGATCCGGTGAATTACGGACTGGAGGTGCTCAATGTTTCCAAAGGACTGGCGCATAACCGCGTACATTATTCCTACCAGGCATCGGACGGACTCATCTGGGTTGCCACACAAGGAGGCATTTCCGTTGTGGATCCCCTCACGTTTAAAGTGATCCGAAACTACAAGGCCGGAAACAGCGACAGCTCCATCACTTCCAATACGGTCTACTCATTCTATCAGGATCGCCAGGGAAATATCTGGGTAGCTACGGGTATCGGGCTTAACCGCATTTCCGCGGGAGACGGGAAAATTCAAAAGTTTTACCAGAAAGACGGGATGGCGAATGATAATATTTACGGTATTCTGGAGGATAAGAAAGGAAACCTCTGGCTGAGCACCAATAAGGGAATCACCCGGTTCAATCCGGGCACGAAGAATATTAATGGTTCGGCCTTTAAAAATTATGAAGCAATTGACGGACTCGCAGAAGGTGAATATTTGCAAGGAAGCTTTTTCAAAGACGCCGTAACCGATGAGCTGTATTTCGGGGGGAACGATGGGTTTAACACGTTTCTGCCGGAAAAAATAGAGGAGAATGAGCATATACCCCCAGTATTCATTACATCATTTAAGCGTTTCGGTAAAGAAGTACAGCTGGATACAAATATTCTGTACAAAAGGTTTATAGAACTTTCTTACCGGGATAATTTCTTTTCCTTCGAATTTGTTTCACTCGACTATACTCTTCCCGGGAAGAATCTTTATTCCTACAAAATGGAAGGAGTGGATGAGGACTGGAGCGCTCCAAGCACCATCCGCTACGCGTCTTATACCAACCTGGAGGGGGGCGACTATGTTTTCAGAGTGCGTGCTTCCAACAATGATGGTGTTTGGAATGAAGCTGGTGCAGTAATTCATATCCGGGTAATACCGCCGGTGTATAAAACAAAAACATTCTACGCGATTTGCGTAATACTGTTGCTGATTGGAATATGGAGCTTCACCAAGTGGCGAACAAGAGCCATTGAGAAGGAGAAAAAACTGTTGGAAGATAAAGTGGCAGAACGCACCGCAGAGCTGGCGCAAAAAAACCTGGATATTATGTCCAGCATTCAGTATGCCAAGCGGATTCAGGAGGCCATCCTTCCGGAAATGAAAGAGATACGGAAACATCTGCCGGATTCGTTCGTTCTATTCAAACCCAAGGATATTGTCAGCGGGGATTTTTATTGGTTCGGAACTAAGGGCGGAAAAAAGATCATCGCCGCAGTGGACTGTACAGGACACGGGGTACCGGGGGCATTCATGTCTATGATCGGAAATAACCTCCTCTCACAGATCGTTATGGAAAAAGGAATTACCGATCCTGGTCTGATCCTTAATGAGCTCAATGCCGGTGTCAGGGCCGCCTTGCGCCAGGGTATTCATGAGGTGGATACAAAAGACGGGATGGATGTGGCTCTTTGTGTGATAAACCCGGAAACACGCGAAGTGCAGTTTTCCGGTGCTTTCCGGCCTTTGGTAATTGTGCATGAAGGCAAACTGGAAAAGGTAGACGGCACCAAATTCCCGATCGGTGGTTCCCAAATGGACAATGAAAGAGTGTTCACTACCAGCGCCCGAACCATGGAAAAAGGTGATACTCTATATATGTTCTCAGACGGGTATGCCGACCAGTTTGGCGGAGAAAGAGGAAAGAAGTTTATGCTCAAAAAGCTGAATGAGTTGTTCCTCGCCATCCAGGAATTGGGAATGAACAGGCAGAAAGAGGAGCTGGATCAAACCATCGAAACCTGGAGAGGTCATCATGAACAGGTGGATGACATCCTCATCATAGGGGTAAGGCTCTAATAATCATATATTTATATATTTATTATCTTTGGGGGTAAACCCTCAGTTTTATATCTCGTCTTATACATTAAATCCCAACCTATGAATAAGTTCATTGTTCAGTTTTCCTTTTTTGGCCTGATAGCGGGGCTGTTTCTTTTAGGCTCCTGTAAGCGGGAGGAGCTGGATACAGAAACTGTATCTACAACAGATAACGCACTTTGTGAGTCAGAATTTCTCCGGATTTTTCCGGAGGCCAATGGCATAGCCATCGGTGAGGAAGGCGTGCAGCGCGTGGTTCCCGGTTTTAGCGTGTTTTCCGTTTGTCCGAACGACAGTGTGAATCCTGCCGATACACTTGACGGATTTCCGGTAACCCTGTTTCTGGATTTCGGTACCGGATGTGTTGGCAACGATGGAAAAACCCGGAAGGGAATGATCCGGTGCATCTTCATGAATCCCTATGACGGGGCCGACGACACCGTAAATATTTCACTGGATAATTATTATGTGAACGATATTCATTACGAAGGAACTGTACAGGTAATACGCAGTACCAACAGCTTTACTCAAACGGTGAGCAACGGCCGTTGCACCAAATCCGGATGGGAGATCCTTTGGAGCTCCACGCGTACTTGCACCTGGGTGAGCGGCCAGAACACACCTTCTGACCCCAATGATGATATTTTCGAGTTCACCGGTAACGCTTCAGGTACCAACCGCGAAGGAAAAACCTTCGATGTCACAATTACCAGTCCGCTCGTTCGCGGGAAGCATTGCGCCTACATTACCAAGGGTACTCTGGATATTACCCCGGAAGGAAAGAAAACCCGGACAGTTGATTTTGGCAATGGTGCCTGCGATAATAAGGCCACGTTAACAATTAACGGGAACACGTTTCAGTTCAATCTTCAATAGATCGTTTCAGCAAGCCTTGAAAGCCCCTGTTTTTAGGGGCTTTTTTGTTGATAGCCAGTCCATTAAAAAGTTTTGTATATCTGCGGAAATTCATGTAGGTTTGACAGGTTTTTCAGAAAAGGCCCTGCATCTTATTGCTTCGGCCTGAGGTAATTATCTGATATGTTGGACATCTTTGACTTTTATGATAAAATGGAGCGTAATAATATTATGCTCTCATTCAAAGGTGACATAACCTCTGAGTTGCTGACGTCCATCCTCCAGATTATGGAGTCGAAGCTGGATAACATGCAGGAAGAACCTAAGGTGAAAAGAAAGGTGTATAACGTTTTAGTAGAGTGCCTGCAGAATCTGTATCACCACATGGATGAAGTAGACAATTCGGATGTGACTTCCGACAGCGGGCGCTCCGCGATCTTTATGATTGGCCGGGTAGACAACCAGTATAATATCATTACCGGAAATTATATCAAGGTGGATAATGTAGAGTTACTGAGGGGAAGAATTGATAAAATCAATTCCCTGAGTAAGGATGAATTAAAAGAATATTACAAGGAAGTCCTGAACAACGGGGAGATGTCGCAGAAGGGAGGAGGGGGACTTGGCTTTATTGATATTGCCCGGAAATCAGGGGAGAAGCTGGCGTACAATTTCCTGAATGTAGATCAGAAGTATTCATTTTTTAGTTTAAACATCAAAATAGCACAATAAAAGCAATCGTATGGAAAAGTTGACCATTGAAGGAACTCCGAAGACCCCGACTATCAGCTTCGACTTTGGAACAGGAACACTGGAGATTAAGGGAAGATCAATTCCCGAGAACTCTATTGAATTCTACAAGCCGCTGGTTGAAACACTGGAGAAGTATTCTTCTAAACCGCAGTCGGCTACGGCCGTGAACATTCAGCTGGAATATTTTAATACCAGCTCATCCAAGTGTATACTGGATGTGTTCAAGAAGCTGGAGGCAATTCACAAGGGAGGAAGCCAGATTACCATCAACTGGTACTATGAGCAGGACGATGAGGATATGCTCGAAGCGGGAGAAGATTATCAGGCCATTATCAATGTGCCTTTCAAGATGATCCAGGTAGAGGAATAATCCCCTGCCTGTCTTGTTTTTCAAAATAAACGCGAACGGCGGTTAGTCGTTCGCGTATTTTTTTATCCGTGCCGGCACGTAGATGAATTTACCTGCCGGCACGGACATTTCTGCTGGCTCACAACTCGAATCTTTGCTGAAAACCACAAAGATCATGAAAACCAGGACATTATTACTGCTCGTACTCAGCGCAGGACTTAGCATGCCTATACTCGCTCAGCGAGAAGGCGACGAAGAAAGAAAACCCGGAAATACCAACACGAATTCCAACAACGGTCAGGAGGAATGGCCGGCGCCGGGGAATTACAGGGTAGAAACGCTTAAAAACAAGATGTATCCTTTCAATCTCTTCGTTTCGGCGGGGTTGATGTTTGATGCGGATCTGGCGAACTTTTCAAAGCCGGCGGGCGGTTCGCTGGCTTACGGTCGGGCACGCTATATTATCGGACAGCGTTTTTCGGTTTCCGGTATGGGAATATTCGGCGTGGGCAATCTGTATAACTCAAAGAACTATTCCGTCTTCGAAGGCCGTGCAACCTATTTCTTTAAGAAAGGAACGGAGCCAAGAACTGAAACAAAGAAATTCGGCAGTGAGGGAGGGTATGAGTACTCAGGAAGTTATACGGTGGGCGTAGGAACCTATACGGGTATCACGGGTTCGGTGAGTATGGTCAATCGTACTTTTACGAATCCTCAGGATACCCTTTTCCGCAGCTGGGAGTTGCATTACCTGCCCACCGATTCGATATGGCAAGACACCAAGAATGTGGGAGCGCAGGTTACAATGATGCAGTTCAGTTTCGGTTTTGCATACAGTTCTTCCCAGCACTACAAGGGAAGGTATAAGATCACATTCCCGTCAACCATAAAGAAGTCAGGGATCATACGTAAGAATAATGCCATAGACCTGTCTATGGAGATGTTGTATGCACCGGTAATCAGTGTGGGAAAAACCCCATTGGCCGTTGATACCCTCACCCAGGAGAATTCTCTTCAGCAATTTGAACTGAAGAACATCAATCTGAAGCACTTCGGATTCCGCTTCCAGGTGGAAGCACGCAGCGGCATTTTCGGCTTTCGCACCGAATTCGGATTCCGGCCCGGAGTGAAGCACCTCGCCAGCCAGAACGTTCCTAACCCCAAATTCGGAGACAAACTGGGGTCCCGCATTTATCTACAGCTTGGTATCGGCCTGAGCTTTGGCGCACTGTAGTCCGTTTCATCCTGCTCTCCGTGCCAGCACGGAGGCAGGAATACCTTTTTTCACGGATTTACCGGATCAGCGGGATGCATCACTTTTGAGGAAAATAACCACACATGATCATCATTGATTCAAATTACGGAGATATTGCAGGAAGCAATATCTGATCAGTACGGATCCACATCGGTTTGCACTTGCACCGGGCGGTAAGCGGGATCCTCCCTGAACCGGAGTATTATTTTTCGGACTCGGTTTTTTATCTCTGAAACAGAGGCCCCGGTTTCTATGCGGATGAGGATTTTTTTACGGTAATAATTCCGCACTCTCGGGATAATGGGAAATTCGGGCCCCAGCACGCGCTTGCCCAGCGGCTCTCTCAGCATTTCTGCAAAGGCGGCGGAGGCTCCTTCCAGCGTTGCCAAATCGCGGTGTAAAAGAAGAATTTCTATTAGTCTTGTTTCCGGTGGAAACCCAAGCTGAATCCGCTGGGATAATTCTTCGCGGAACATGGAGAGGTAGTCGTGTTTTGTTACACAGCGAATAACAGGATGGTCAGGATTCCGGCTCTGGATGATCACATTCCCTCTCTGTAATCTCCGTCCGGCCCTTCCCGCCACTTGTTCCATCAGCTGGAAGGCCCTTTCATGCGCGCGAAAATCCGGGAAACCCAGCAGTCCGTCTGCGTCCATTATCCCTACCAGCGACACATGTTCAAAGTCCAGCCCTTTGGTAATCATTTGGGTTCCCACCAATACCTGGATCTTGCCGTCCTCGAAATCTTTCACCAGCTGAAAATGGGCCTGTCTGGAGCGGGTGGTATCCAGATCCATCCTGCTGATACAAAGTCCGGGCAGGTATAAATTCAGTTCTTCTTCGATTTGTTCCGTGCCGAACCCTTTCAGTTTAAGATGGGTGTCGCCGCAGGCATGACAGGAGGCCGGCATAGCAGAGGTAGCACCGCAGTAATGACAACGGAGCTGATGAGATGTTTTGTGATATACCATACTTACATCACACTGTGTACAAACGGGCCTCCATCCGCACCACTGGCATTCCAGCACCGGTGCGAAGCCGCGGCGATTCTGAAATAGGATTACCTGTTCCCCGTTTGAAACTGCCAGTCGGATTCCTTCCAGCAACTGAGGGGAAAAATGCCCCTTCATGGTCTTTTCCTTCCACTCTTTTTTCAGGTCCACCACATGAATGTGAGGAAGCGCAGTACCTCCGTGTCTCTCCTCCAGCGAAACTAAACCGTACTTCCCTTCCGAGGCGTTGCGGTACGATTCAATCGAGGGTGTGGCAGACCCCAGAATCACTTTCGCATCGAAGAGCGAGGCCATAAAAATGGCGGCATCCCTTGCATGATAGCGCGGTGAAGGATCCTGCTGTTTGAAAGAGGCATCATGTTCTTCATCAATGATGATCAGGCCAAGATCTTTCCAGGGCAGAAAGAGTGAAGACCGTGCACCGATAATCATGCTGAAGGGAGCGTACGGGCCGCCCGGAGCGCACTTTCCGGTGAAATGTAAAACCGTATTCCATATCTCTACTCTTTCATTCTCATTGAACCGGCTGTGGTAAACTCCTACCGCTTCCCCGAAATACTTCAGGAGTCGTTCCAGCAGCTGAGTAGTGATGGCGATTTCAGGAATAAGATAGAGCACCTGCTTTCCCGCATCCAGGGTTTCGCGTATAAAACGGGTATAAATCTCCGTTTTTCCGCTGGAGGTTACGCCGTGCAGCAAACTTACGCGTTGCCGCAACAGGGATTGGCTGAGTTCTTCGAATGCAGCGCACTGTTTATCTGAGAGGGTCTTTTCCTTATCGCTCGCGCGCGTTGGCCTGAATCTTCCCACCTCCACTTCATATACTTCCAGTACCCCTTTTTTTACCAGAGCCGGAAGGGCGGATATGTCGTTGAGTTCGCTGCGTGTTACTTCACGTTCCTGCGCGCTGCTGATTCCGCTTCTCCGGATCATGTCGAGCAGAAGGTCTACCTGTTTGGGTGCCTTTTTTTCCAGGTTGTTCAATAGTTCACCCAATCGGTTTTCGTTCCGGAATTCATCCCTGAAGCGAACCCTGCTTTCCGTTTTTGCTTTGAAACGATCCTTGATCTCTTCTACCAGGCAGATAACTTTTTTTTCACGCATCGAACGGATAAGGGCATAGTTGCTTTTTGATCCGGTTACTGCGGCGATCTCCTGCATGCTGAGCTCTCCCTTCGAACGAAGTGCTTCCGCTACCAGAAATTCAGAATCCGTGAGCAAAGTTTCTGTGGCCGGCTCAGGAAACAAAACCACTTTTGTTTCACTGGAGAGTTTGAGCCCGGAAGGCAGAGCTGCGTTCAGCACATCGCCCGGATGAGCGATATAATAGTTTGCCACCCACTCCCAGAAAAGCAGCTGAACGGGATGAACAACAGGGTGATCGTCCAGTATGGTTTCAATGTATTTGGCGGTATAATGGGAGGGGGGTGTTTCGTGTATACGCCGGATGATGCCGGTGTAAAGCTTTGATTTGCCGAACGGAATAATAACACGCTGACCCTCGGTTACTGATCCTGAAAGTTCATGGGGAATACGGTAGGTGTACAGGTTGGGAACAGAAACCGGAACGATCACATCCGCGAAAAAAGTCTTGCGCTCCATCTCCGGCAAACCTAAGAATTCAAATCCGTTTCAGGAAGCTCCCTGCTTCTTGCTTCCCGTATACATTTCAAATTTCATGTACTTGCATTCCAGCGACCCGTTGAAAAGGGTGATTTTCCGCGACGCGTGCAATCCCAGGTGTTGTACCGCTTCCTTATCCGGAGAAATGATCCAGCAGGTGTAACCGGTCCAGTTCTTTTTCAACGCGTCTCCCATTTCCTTGTAGAGCAGGTTCAGATCATCTTTATCCATCCGTTCTCCGTAGGGTGGGTTAATGACGATAACGCCGGGACGAGCCCCTTCCGGAGGGCGAAGATCACGGAAGTCACTCCCGCTTACATGGATCATATCCCCGGTTCGGGAATTCCGGATGTTTTCCTTGGCTTTCTTCAACACATTGGGAGAAACGTCAGAGGCAAATATATCAATGTCAGATTCCCGGATTTTGTTCACCGACGACTGGTAAATTTTTTCCCACAGCTCAGCATCAAAGTTATCCCACCCCATGAAGGCAAAGGGCTGAATTTGTTTGGAGATGCCGGACATTCTGAAATATCCGGGGGGGATGCGGGCGGCGAAGAGCGCGGCTTCAATGGCGATGGTTCCGGAACCGCACATTGGATCAATGAAAGCGCTGCGCTGATCCCATCCGCTAAGGGCTACAAGTCCGGCCGCCAGCACTTCGTTCATGGGAGCAATATTGGTGGCACTCCGGTACCCGCGTTTATGCAATGATTCACCGCTGCTGTCAAGGGAAAGGGTGCACTGGTCTTCACGTATATGAATGTGGATGGGAAAATCGGGTGCTTCCAGATCCACGCTGGGTCGTGCCCCTTTTTTTTCCCGGATGCGGTCAATGATGCCATCTTTCACTTTTTGGGAAACAAAAAGTGTGTGATTGAAAAACGGAGAGTGAATGGCTGCATTCACAGCCAGGGTCTTCCGTACATCAATGAGATCTTCCCAGGGGAGTTTCAGGACCTGTTCGTACAGCTGGTCGGAATTCCGGGCCTTGAACTGCTGAAAAGGAACAAGGATGCGGATGGCAGTGTGCAGATTGAGGTTCGCCTTGTACAGAAAGCCCTTATCTCCTGCAAAAGAAACCGCCCTAGTGGCAATTTTAATATCT
The DNA here is from genome assembly GCA_020852255.1 of Bacteroidia bacterium. Taxonomy (NCBI): domain Bacteria; kingdom Pseudomonadati; phylum Bacteroidota; class Bacteroidia; species Bacteroidia bacterium. The sequence goes on from JADZBD010000010.1 coordinate 56,236, forward strand.
CTTGCTCCCAGCCCAAGCAGTTCATTGCCAAGTACTTCCTCCAATCCGGCCAGGGTAGTGGCTAAAAAGGGAAGGTTATCTGACTCAAGTTGTACCATTTTGGACAAAGGTACGGATAGGATTGAGGTGGCTCCGGAAGATTTTGAAAATGAGGGATTAATGGGCCATTTTTTAGGCTTTTTCTGTTTTTTTTATTGCAGAAAATGTTATTTTTACGGGCTTAGATTTTAATCTTAACACTCTCATTATGAATTTAAAACCCCTGAAGATCTCGGCCACCTTCCTGGCACTTTTCGCGTTTTCTTTCACCGGATGCGGACCGGGCGAGGAAGGCAACGGCACAGACGATGGTCCGAAAGACAGTACATCCGTGATAACGGTATCGGTGGATGGCAAGATATTTTCCATTCCATCTCCTATTCAGACAGCTATGCTCATCAAGCGTTCAGGAGCCGGCTACAATAAAGGATTTCTGAATCCGGCGGATAAAGTGAATGGGTATTCCATGCAAATGCAGAAGGCCCTTAATCTGGGGGTGTTCGGTGCTGATCTCGGATATGTAACGATGTATGATCAGAATCAGGATGCAATCGCCTATTTCCAGGCTGCCCAGAAACTGGCAGACGATCTGGGAGTAAGCGGCGCATTTGACAAAGCGCTGATCGAGCGATTCAAAACCAATATCGGGAAACAGGATTCCATGCTGGTGCTTGTGTCCACAGCCTACCGGTCTGCAGATAATTTTCTGAAGAATAATGACAAGAATGCTATCGGCGCACTCATTATTACCGGAGGATGGATTGAGTCACTCCATTTTGCCGTGAATGTTAATAAGGATAAAACCAATGAAGAAGTAAAGCAGCGAATCGCTGAGCAGAAAATATCCATTGGAAACCTGATCGGTCTGCTTGAAACCTACGCCGGACAGGAGGAATACAGCGAGATTCTCAACGGATTGCGTGAACTTAAAAGCGATTTCGACAAGGTAGAGTACAAATATGTTTATGAAAAGCCCGTCACCGACGAAGGAAATAAGCTGACCACTTTCAACAGTAAGACTACAGTGAACATTACACCGGAACAACTTGCTTCGATCACTGCAAAAGTGGAAAGCCTGAGAGCTCTTATTGTTGAATAAACGATCTAAAAAGGAAATACTATGCGTAAGTTTTTTATCATTGCCCTCTTTCTGACCGCAACCGGTGTGTATCACCGTGCGGAAGCCCAGTTCTGTGATACCATTGCGACCATCTGTTCCAAGCACATGACCGGACAATTCATTTCGGACGGACAAACGTACCGCGCGCTGCTCCTGAACGATCAGTATGCGGAGTTTCATACCACCTTCTACGGAGGAACTACCTACCGGATCTGTGCCTGCAGCGGTATGACAGACGGCAACCTGATCTTCACCATCAAGGATCAGGACGGGACGGTTCTTTTCACAAATAAAGACTTCAAAAACGCGCCGTACTGGGATTTTAAAATTACTTCCACCATCGATTGCTCCATAGAGGCGGCCCTTAATCCGGATACCCAGGCGAGCGGTTGCGCGGTGCTACTGATCGGATTCAAGCAGTAAGTATATTTTTTCTGATTACACGATTCCCCCATGAGTGAGCGGATCCTAAAAGCGCTAATGCAACTCTTCGCTATTATTGCGAAGGTTGACGGCGTAACTTCCTCCAGCCGGGGTATTGTTCAGACTTTTCTTAAGCAGTTACTCAGCAATGAGCAGGTAGAAGCTTATCTGAAAATTTTTGATGAGTTTCTGGAGGCACACCACCAGGTTTCGAAACGGAAAGACGGAAGTGCGAAGCGCACTTCGCTCAACTCCGTGAAGGTACTCAAGATCTGCACGCAGATCAATGCCGAACTGGAACAGAAGCAGAAGATTGTTGTACTCGTCCGGCTGATCGAGTTTATCCATTCCTCCAACGAAATCTCGGAACAGGAACTGGAATTTGTTCAAACCGTGGCGGAGACCTTTAACGTAGAAAGTGAGGAGTTCAAGCGTATACTTGGATTTATTCAAAGCCCGGAGAGTCAGGTTCCCGATTCCGCCAGCACGCTGGTTGTTGATCACCACAAGGAGAATCCTTATCAGCTGTCGCGGCATATTCATTCCGAAGGAATGAACGGACATCTTCGGGTGCTGTACATTGATTCCGTGGACATGTACATCATCATGTATTTCGGCACAAGTGATCTGCTGCTGAATGGGCAGAACATTGCACCGTCAAAGGTTTACATCCTAACCCCAGGTTCTTCCATCCGTTCTTCTAAAGTAGCTCCGGTCTATTATTCGGATATTCTGGCGGCCTACCTGACCGATAAAACCAAGGCCAGGATATCTTTCGTAACCCGGAACCTTGATTACAAATTTAAGAACGGTAAACTCGGACTTCGAAACATAAATATTACAGAGGAGAGCGGAAAGCTCATTGGGATCATGGGAGGTTCCGGTGCAGGAAAATCAACCCTTCTCAACGTATTGAATGGCCAGGAGACTCCCAGCGGGGGGGCGGTGCTGATCAACGGAAAGAACATTCATACCCAGCGCAGGGAGGTGATGGGAGTGATCGGACACGTTTCACAGGACGACCTTCTTATTGAAGAGCTCACCGTTTTCCAAAACCTTTTTTATAATGCCAAGCTTTGTTTCGGGAATCTCTCGGATGCAGAGATCACAGAAAAGGTAAACAAAGTGCTGATGGATCTCGGGTTGTTTGAGAAAAAGGATTTGAAGGTCGGTAATCCCCTGGAGAAAACTATTTCCGGCGGGCAGCGGAAGCGTTTGAACATCGCGCTTGAACTGATCCGGGAACCCAATGTGCTGTATGTGGATGAGCCTACATCTGGTCTCTCTTCCCGCGATTCGGAGAATATAATGGACCTCCTGAAGGAACTGGCCCTGAAGGGAAAACTGCTCTTTGTGGTGATCCACCAGCCCTCTTCCGAAATCTTTAAAATGTTTGATAAGCTCATTATCCTTGATGTGGGCGGATATCCCATCTACTATGGCAATCCTGTAGATGGTGTGATCTACTTTAAGCATGCGATCAATCACGTGACGGCCAATATCAGTGAATGTGTGGAATGCGGTAACGTGAACCCGGAACAGATTTTTAATATTATTGAAACAAAGGTGGTGGACGAATACGGCGGGCTTACCAACAACCGTAAGATCTCTCCGCCGGAATGGAATGAGCTGTACAGGGAAAAGATCGAGTCTAAAATTCCTCTGATCGAAGAGCATACTGAAATACCTCCGGCTACATTCAAGATCCCGAACAAGATCAGTCAGTTCATGGTGTTCATGATCAGGGACGTAAAAGCGAAGCTTACCAACACGCAGTACCTTGTTATTAATCTCTGCGAAGCACCGCTGCTGGCATTCATACTCGCCTACCTTGTGCGGTATTACGATACGGATATTTCCAATACCCTTGGTTATATCTTCAGGGAAAATGCGAACCTTCCTGCATATCTTTTCATGTCGGTGATCGTGGCCCTGTTCATTGGTCTTACCGTATCCGCTGAGGAGATCATCCGGGACCGGAAGATTCAGAAGCGGGAATCCTTTCTTAACCTCAGCCGCAGCAGTTATTTATTGAGCAAGATCAGTATCATGTTTGTGCTTTCCGGCATTCAAACCATCTGTTTTGTGATTGTTGGCAATCTGATCCTCGATATACGCGGGATGTATTTTGACTACTGGCTGGTGCTTTTCTCTACCTCCTGTTTTGCAAACATGCTGGGACTGAATATATCTTCGGCCTTCAATTCCGCGGTTACCATTTATATTCTGATTCCCTTCCTTCTGATTCCTCAGTTATTGCTCAGCGGTGTAATTGTAAAGTTTCATAAACTGAATCCCACGATCACCAGCCAGAAGAACGTACCGGTTACCGGAGAGGTAATGGCATCGCGGTGGGCCTTTGAAGCGCTGGCAGTAAATCAATTCATTAATAACGATTTTGAAAGGCAGTTCTACCCCTACGAAAAGGCTATCAGCTATGCAGATTTCAAGAAAAACTACTGGCTGAGTAAGCTGCGTGCAAAACTGGAGGGATGTGAATCCATTCTGAATGATCCGGCGAAGAAGGATCAGCTGGCCGCAGACCTGCAATTATTGCATGATGAGCTGGCAGCGGAAACCAAGAGGATAAAGAATGTGAAATTCCCCGAGCTGGAAATGCTGATGCCGGGAAAGTTCAGTTCTTCTGTTGCCGATGGGGTGAAATCGTATTTTGATCAGATCAACAAGATCTACATCAAGCGATCCAACGAGAACAGTAATGAAAAAGATAAAATTGTTGCAGGGAAAGTAAAAACGGAGGCATCTAAAGAAGAGTTCCTGGCGCTGAAGAACGCCTATGAAAATGAGTCGCTCAACGACCTTGTTAAGAACGGAACGGAAATGGACCGGATTATTGAAAAGGATGGCGAGATTATTCAGCGTGCCGATCCCATATTTCTTGACCCCGAAGGATTTAAATCTCACTTTTTTGCACCGAGGAAAAAGGTCTTCGGTAAGTACTACGATACATACTGGGTGAATATCGGAGTAATCTGGATGATGAGTATTACCCTTGCGGTAACGCTGTATTTCGATTTGCTCAAGAAGCTGCTGGACTGGATGGGGGATGTGTTCTCCCGTTTCGGAAAAAAGCCTGCCTGATCCTTCAGATCAGCTTGTTCTCCATTGCGTATTTGATCAGCCCCACTACGGATTTGGTATCGGTTTTCCTGAAGATATTTTTCCGGTGCGATTCTACCGTGCGTTCGCTTATAAACAATTGTTCTCCGATCTGTGCATTGCTCAGTTCTTTAGCGATCAAACGAATGATCTCCAGTTCACGGCCGGTTAGAGTGACTGTTTTCTTCTCTTCCCGTTTTTTTGCACGCTCACTCATGGTGCGCATCATCTCTGCTGAAACCTCCTGACTGAAATACAATCCGCCGTCATTCACTTTGCGAATGGCTTCCACCAGTTCATTCTTTCCTGTATTCTTCAGCAGATAACCGGAGGCGCCTGCATCAAGCATGTCGGAAATCTGAGACGGATCACCGAACATAGAAAGAGCAATAATCCGGACACCCGGAAGTTCTTCCTGAACGCACCTGGCAAGTTCAATTCCGTCCATCAAAGGCATACTGATATCAGAGATAAGGATATGAGGTTTTATCTTCCGGAGCGATTCCAGCGCCGTTTTCCCGTCAGAGGCCGTGCCGGCAATGCGAATATCGTCCACTCCTTCCAGCAAGGCACGCAGGCCGTCAATCATGATCTGGTGATCATCGGCGAGAAAAACCTGAATAATATTTTTCATACCGGTATTTCAATGTTCAGGGTGGTACCTTTACCCGGGCGAGAGTCAAAGGTAACATTTCCGTTGAGTGACTCAACGCGTGTAACGATATTCCTGATTCCGATGCCGCTATGTCCGGTAAGTGAGTCAGGATTAAATCCTTTTCCGTTGTCTTCAATCATCAGCGAAATCACATCCGGATGGCGGATAAGCTGGATCGAGACCGAGGTAGCGCCCGCGTGTTTGAGGATGTTATTCATCCCCTCCTGAACGACCCTGTATAAAATAGATTGAATAACGCTGTCGCTGACCTCTTCCATGCCGTGGCATTCCAGGGTTACGACCGGCTCGCCGGCGGGAAGCTTGGAGAGAAACTCCCGAATGGCGGCTCCTATTCCGGATCGCCTGAGGGCACCGGGCATCATAACATGTGAAATATTGCGAACCTCTCTCACGGAATCGTCGGAAAGGGAAAGTAGTTTCTCATGAACATCCGGTTGAAGGTGATTGTCTTTTATCGAAGAAAGATTCATTTTTAAGGCAGACAGGGTTTGTCCAACTCCATCGTGCAATTCCCTGGCGATGCGCTGGCGTTCTTTCTCTTCCGCTTCCACGATTGCTCTGGTTTTGTTCACCTGTTCGCGCAACATGGCTTCATCGAAAAGCGCCCGCTGCTTTGCACGGTAACGGTAATAGAAGAGTAACCCTGCCATAAGCAGCAGAAGTGTTCCCGATATCAGCGCGAGAATCCAGTTTCTCGAGCGTGCGAGCGCCAGTTGCTGACCGGTATTTGTTTCACGAAGTTCCAGGTTTTCTTTTTCTTTCTTCGCTGTTTCGTAGCGGGTTTCTATTTCAAGCAACTGGCGCGTGCTTCGTTCGTTCAGTATACTGTCTTTTGTTGATTTGAATTTTCTGTGAAAGAACAGCGCCTTTTCAAAATCATTCCGGTCAGAATAAAGCTGCGACAGTTTTTCATACGTGTGAGCAGCGAGATCCGCGAATTGTATCTTTTCGGAATAGGTAAGCGAGCGTATAAAATGCTCTTCTGCGCGGAGCAGATCTTTCATCAGGTAATAAGTTTCACCGAGATTATTAAGATTGATAGCCACGGCAAAATCATCGCGCAGCGCTGTGCGGATCACTAATGCATCTTCCAGGAAGCGGATGGCACGGCGAAACTGCCCCAGGTTACCGTAACAACCGCTGAGGTAATCATACGAATAGGAGAGTCCCAGCGAATCATTGTATTTCATATTCACAACTACTGCACGCTCGTAAAAGGATATCGCTTTTTGATAATTACCTTGTTCTTCATAAACGGCTCCCAGGCCGTTGTATCCTGAGGACAGGAGTGATTCCCGGCCGGCAGCCGAAAAAAGCTCGTTGGCTTTGAGAAAATGATCAGCCGCTTCATCGTATTTTTTCAATTTCTTTTTATAAACCCCCAGGTGGTGATGTGCATGTCCGGCTCCTTCTTTGTCTCCGCATAGTTCAAATGATTCAAGAGCCTGCAGGTAGGATTTAAGCGCTCCTTCGTATTTGCCAAGGAAGTACATGGCGTTCCCTTTTTCAATACAGGCATAACCATGCAAACTGCTTTTGGCGGGCGTAAGCCGGATTACGGTTCCGGAGAGTTCCGCTTTGAGTTCATAGTTCTGCCGGCCGTTTGCCTTGATCCAGTTGAAGATGAACCGTGCCCTGGAGGTATCAGGGTGGATATGCTCCGAGGCAAGCAGCAGCGAATCTGCGGTTCCTGCCAGTGCCGGAAGGGAAAGAAAAAATAGTTGGAGACACAAGAATGCTCTCATGCCTCCAAAATACTAAAGATTCCTAATTACAGATCTTCATAAAGAAGTTTCCTGTTTTTGGAGCCCCGTCGGGCCCTACCATTTTTACCTCCTCGAAGTAGAAGATGGTCCCTGTTCGCCCGGCTCTGCGAATGAGATCTTTCATGCGTTCAGTCATTAGCCCGTTATCAGATGTTTCTGTAACCGGAACGCCGTTGAGCAGGGCGCTCAGTTTAAACGATTTTACCTTAGCAGAGATATTCTTATAAACAAAGTCTTCCGGATATACCGCCATTGGTCCGTACGCAGCGAGAAGTTCATTTTTTGTAATAAGGGGAGTGGTTTTTCCGCCAATGCCGGGAATAGGAGATGGCAGAGGCATTACCCTCAGGGTGATGTTTCCCATTGTCCGCGTTTCCCCGTTTATTTTCGCATAAACGTTCACCTTCATTTGTCCGACCCTGCCGGGGGTTACATTAAATTCGCCGTTAGCGGAGCGAACAATGTTCCCTTGGTCAGGAACCACGGTTACATCCGCGCCGGCTACCCCCGGACAGGATACGGAGAGGGGATTTGGTACGCCCATGTACACCACGTTCATCATGGTTGGACTTACTGTTGCCGAAGGCCGGGCTACCATGTACTCAGATTTGAACGGGTACTTCCTTCGTTCACCTTTGGAATTGGTCATCACGATCTGACCTCCCCATTTTACAAGTCCCTCTTTAGTGGTTTTCATCTTGTACATACCGGTGCCGGATTTTACTTCGATGGAATCAACAGATCCGTTGAATCCGTTACCGTCGGCAGTAAGTTCGCCCACAAGAACCTGCGGGTTTTTTGTTTTATTGTAAGCAGCGAGGAAAACTTCCGCGTTGTATTCGTCTCCCAGCAACACGTAACTGCTGGGAGCGATCACTTTTGCCGCAATGGTATCAAAGCGTACATCTGCATCCCAGACCTTTTTAAAAAGGTACTCCACCACGTCCGATTCCGCCTTTCTTATCTGGTTTTCAATGCATGAAAGGTTCGTAACGATGCCGGCCAGCGGAACGTTGTAAAAGTTATAGAGTTCCCAGTTTTCGTTGTTTTGATTCTGGACCGGATCATTCGTGTTCAGGCTGATCTTTACAAGGTCTTTATCTTTTTCATCAATGAAAGACTCAAGGAATTTCCGGTAGGCGGCGATCTTATTTTTTAGTTCTCCCGCTTTTCCGGCCGAACCGTCTTCGGAGTTACCGATCATGATATAATTCGGAACATTGGAGTCATCCTTTTTCTCCACATTGCCAAGGTAGATGGTGTCCGCCTGCTCGGGGGTGAGGCCTTCCGTTTCACGGACGAGTTCCTTTTTCATGCCGGAGATGTATTCGAGAAAGAGGGCTGATTCCTCCCTGATTTTTCTGGCTTTTTCCCAATTCGGTCTTACTTTTTTCTCGTCCAGCAGTTTTGCATTGTCAAAAGCTGCGTACTGGGATTCAGTTTTACTCCGGAAATTTTCATTGGTCGCTCCCAAGGCGTCGTTCACGAGCACAAAAGCATCAAGAATTTCCTTTGAAACATTCAGAGCGAGAATGGCAGTGAGCACGAGATACATCATCCCGATCATCTTCTGCCTTGGGGTTTCTTTTGCACCGGCCATGGTCTTCAGTTTTTAGGTTTCTGAAGCTCTTAATGCCGTACGGGAGAAAAAGATACAATCAGTTTGAAAAATATTCTACGATACCTTTCAGATAGGCGTCGGCGACCTGTTCCAGTCGTGGTGGCACCGGGGTGGTCCGGAGGGCTGATAAAGTGAGTGCAGAATACTCTTTTTTATTGTCCTGGTACAACGTTTCACCGTATACAACAGGGCAATGGGGCAAACGGGTCAGGGCGAGGTTACGGGAGAACACGCCAGGGGTGCCGGTGAAGATGCAGTTTTCGGAAAGATAACCGGCATCGCCGGCGGTGGCGGCAGGAACACCCAGAATTTGTGTGAAGTATTTACAGATTAGCCCCGCTGCCTTTACACTGCGTGGGTAATGATCGGAAACCATCAGACGAAGCAGATTGAAGCGGGCTTCTTTTTTTCCAAGCGCTCCCGGAAAGATAGCCCCCGGAACAAAACACATGGTATAGTTCCGCGAAGAGGTTCGTGTCCAGCCTTCGTTTTTCTCGTCTACATTGAAGTGTATGATGATGGCAAGGTGGGCTTCAAAGGCATTGATCTTCCGAGCCCTTTCCCGGAGATCTTCCTGAAGAAAGAACTCCCGGCAAACAAATTTTTTGCTGCCGGATTTAAGCAATGTGTTTTTTTCTTTCAGCGATAGATAACCCTGCGCGAAGGCGGAATCAATGCATTTTTTCCGGTCTTCCTTCCACCATTCCTCAAATGACTTTCCGTAAGCCGTGTGGTTATCTTTTGATCTGGTAAGCAGAACGGTGGCTCCGAGTTTCTCCAGTTTCGTTTTCAGCAGCAGGGCGGTGATAAGGGTTAGCTTTCCCTCTATGATTGTATCGTTTTTAGGGATGCCTTGCAGACTGTCTTTCTTCAGTTGCACACTTTTGCGCTCAAGGCGGGCGGTGGCATAGTCTCCGCCGAAATGACCGGGATCGATGGCAATGCGGATTCCCTTCAGAGGCAGGGTGTCTGATGTTGAACCTGGATTTATCTTCTGCGGTGGCAGGGGGAGGAAGCTGCCTTTCAGATACTCTGACCAGTTGGTGGTGAAGGGCCGCCGGAAATAGTACGATGCGCCCGACAGGGAACCCGCGGGCAAGCGGAATTCAGGTTTCACGGATCCCGGAGCAAAAACAGCGAGGTTGCCGGCGCTATCAAAGGAGAAATTGCCGGGCAGGTGGCCGTCCCAGAGCAGGTGGGGAAGGCGTTGATTCAATTCAGTAATTGCTTCATCCTTCCCGGTAAAACAGCAAAGGGCGGCGGCGAGAAGCGGGAGGATAAGTTGTTTCACAGGATATCGTATACGATACTTGTAAAGATGCGTTTGCCTTTTTCGTTATAGAAGTGCACGATTGTTTTTCCACGGTCGCAGCGGCGGATCTCTTTTCTTCGCAGAACACCGTTCCCGTCGTAGGTTTTTTCGATGGTTTTTACTTCGTAACATGGCCTGCCAACAGAGGCAATCTTTGTCACATTCCGGTAAATGGTTTTAACCCTGCCATTGGGATGGTACTCTTTCTGAAAAACAACGGTTTTTTTAAAATTATTATCGGCGTCGTAACCTATGGACTGCGCGGTTCTCACGCGGGTGTATTTTTTAAGCTGACCGCTTTCGAAGTACTCTTTTGATTTTTTGGTTACCCTGCGTATTCGTGAAGCAGAACATGGGAGGGAGATAAGTCCTGCAAGCAGGAGGAAAAGTGTACATTTGATTCCCAGACTTCTTCCCATAACACTAAGTTACAAAATCAGGAAATATGATCAGCGAGGAGAGGTTCCGTCAGATCCTGAAGGAAACAGAGTTTCGGGCCAGCCGGAGTAGCGGCGCGGGAGGTCAGCATGTGAATAAAGTTTCGTCGCGCATTACGCTTGTCTTCTCCATCACAGAATCACGGATACTAAGTGGTGAAGAGAAGCGAAATCTTCGCATCAGGTTGGGAAGCAGGCTCACTTCGGAGGGTATACTTCAGGTACATTCTCAGGAAAGCCGTTCGCAATTCAGCAATAAACAGGAAGCGGTGCGGAAGTTGAGAAGTATTCTGAACGGAGCATTGAAGGAGCGAAAGAAGCGGAGAGCAACCAGACCAACAAAGCGTTCAAAGGAGCGGCGACTGGATTCAAAACGCCGGCGTTCAGAGATTAAAAGAGGGCGGCGGGCGGATGGGGATAGTTAGATGTAAGCCGTTGTATATTATGCTTTTAGATCTTTGTTGTATAATAGAAAAAGTAGTAGATTTGCAATCCTTTTGCGGGAGGGGTTCGGCAAGTTCACCATGACGACTCGCCGCAGGGGTTGAATATATTTTAGAATAAAAGCGGGAATAGCTCAGTTGGTAGAGCGTAATCCCGCCGCGGCGGATTAAGGTCGCCGCAGGGGTTGAATATATTTTAGAATAAAAGCGGGAATAGCTCAGTTGGTAGAGCGTAACCTTGCCAAGGTTAAGGTCGCCGGTTCGAGACCGGTTTCCCGCTCAAACCCTCCGAAGCGTAAGCATTGGAGGGTTTTTTTACACCCTGCCTGGGTGGTGGAATTGGTAGACACGCAGGACTTAAAATCCTGTGGCCATTGCGGCCGTACGGGTTCAAGTCCCGTCCCGGGTACAAGTGGGAAAACCTGAATTATTTTCGGGTTTTCCCACATTTTTTACTCTAAGCAAAGTGCTTATATTCAAAGAGTTGGCGTAAAACATAGGGTTGATCAATTCGGTTCGACCACCTATGTTTTCCTTGGTAAAACCACCCCAAAAAATGCCCTTCAAGAAGTCTTGTTTTCCATCTACACCGGCTTGATTATAAATCCAGTTTAGGTCAGCAAGGTATGGAAGGTGGGTTTCGTACAGCTCCCTGGTCTTAGAATCATCCTTAGTAAGTTCAGCCATTTCAATCTTCTTGTTATTAAGTTCTTTTGAGAACGCTGGATGCCATTTATCGTAAGTGGTTTGATTTATTTTATTTGAAATATACTTTTCTTCCAAAGCGTCCAACTTTTCGCTTATAATAGCATATTCTGAAGTTACTTTTTGAAGTCTATGATTGCGGTCTTTTAAGCTCATATCAAATCGTATTGATGTTTCTGTTTTAAGTGCTTGTATATAATCAGGTTGTAAGGAAAGATATTTTAATATTTCTCCTATTTCGCTGTGAACCTTATTAGCACTGTAATTCTCTCCATTACATTTTTTGCAACGGTAGTAATAATAGAAAGCTGATCTACCTTTTGATTTTCCACCAGTAAGCAATCCTCCACAAGTCTGACATAAAATAAACCCACGCAAAGGAACATTATCATCAATTAGTTTTGGCCCCTGCGGACGAATTTTCTCTTGCAGTTTATAGTAAGCCTTCCAAAATAATTCTGTTGGAATAATTCCATCGTGTGTGCCTTTTACAACTTTTGTTTTTTCATCCTTATAAGATGGTGCTTTAATCAATCCACCATAAACATGATTGGATAAAACTCGATAAAGAGCATCGTGTCCTTTAAGTTTAAATCCTCTGTCACGGGCTTTTTTCATAATTATCGGAAACGGTTCATCATCCAAAAAATCCTTATAAATATCCTGAACGATTTCCTTTTCTTCGTGATTAACTAATATAATTGGCTTGTCTTCTTCATCACGAGCATTGTCATAGCCGAAAGGAGCCGGCCCTAAAAATCTTCCCTGTGTTTTTGCTGACCAAATTCCAAATTTGGATCTGTCAGAAATAACACGTCTTTCAAATTCAGCAGTAACAAGTAAGTCTGCTCTCATCTTAAAAAAATAAGGCGAATGCGGATCAATAAAAAAGTTCTCCATGACAGAGAGTAATTTTATATTCCACTTTTGCTCCAGCTTTTCTATAAAAGCTAAGCCTTCAGCAGCGTTACGAATTAAACGGTCATATTTTGTTACAATTAAATAATCAATTTTATTTTTATTTTGCGACAATGCTTTTTCAAGCGCTCTCCAATTTGGGCGGTCAAAATTTTTAGCTGAATATCCATCATCAATAAATGTTTCTGTTACTTGTATGCTGTGTTTCTCACCGAAGTCATCATTCATTTTTTTCTGACCTGATAGACTGAAATTTGACTGATCTTCTTCAGATATTCTTATGTATTGATATGCTTTTTTCATATAATTATATTTCGTTATAGACTTACTATATTTCGTTTATAACAAATTTACGTTATTTTTCGGACATACTTAATATGCTCTTGACAAAAATATTAGCCATTAGTCTAATTATCTTCTTCTCATCCTCTGAAAGCCCTTCCAAATGCTTTTCTCGCACCGAATTGGAATGTGCAACTTCTAAAGAAGTACCAGGTACTTCCTTTTCAGTAATGAGTTCATTTGTTTTAACCTCTGTTTTCATTTGTTCAAGAAACAGCCGTTAATAATTCAATAGTTGAAAGGCGCTTAACGTATTTATTTTCATTGTATAAATGAGGCTTCAGCTCCCCTTTTGTTTCACAAATCACAATGTTGGCCTTTAAAAATTCTATATTATTTTCTTGGGAAATTTTCTTCAGATAATCAGATAAAGAATTGACTTTTGTCTCATCGTACTCTTTGCCAAAGAACTCTACAATGGCTCTTATGCTAAGTGTTTTGAGAAATTTATTTTGATCGTATAAGTGAATAGAAACCTTACCTATTATGACATTTATTACCAACCTTGCATTTGCAGATTCGATGTTTTCTTCTGTTGATTTATGGAGCAGGAACTTGTGAACTCTTTTGCTCGCTTGTTTTTCAATGTTGAAAATGTTTAACATGATTTTATTTTTTTAGTTATTGTAAGAAATCTGTCTATATGTTTCATGTTGCAATACCGCAGCATGAAAGCGTTGTGTTAATAATGGATCATTAAATTTTCCAATAGTATTTTCACACTCTCTGAATAGTTGAATTGGCGGCACTTTTCGGACAGTATCTTTTTTTTCATTGTTTTGATACTTGCGGATTATTCGGCTCAAAGTCAATTCACGTTGAACTTCTTTTTTTCTAACCTGGTCATCCTGATGCCATTTTTTTGTACCTACAAAACCTTTTGGATTGTTAGTGTCAAAATAGATATAGGGTAGTGGGACAAAGCGATGTGCCGGATCTTTTTTGATATATTTTGCAACAAGAGAAATTCGCTCAACGTAGTGTTGATGAGTGTTTGATAACTTTGATGTAGCAACCGGATCATAAAGTTTTTGAATTAATTTTTTTGCAATTAAAACCTGTCTGTCTGTTAAATCTACATTCTTGTAAAGTAGATTTCGGGCCATAAGCCACAACAAACTGACGTAAAGAGATAGGGAATTGTCGCGAGCAGGATCGGGCGCAAAATTTTTGTAGCCTGATTTGTCTGCTCGCGAAGCAATTTCCCCTGTATCGTGAATATTTTTTTCAAAATTTTCTTGTTTTTCAGAAACTGACTTGGCAATTTCCCCTGTGTTTCCAGTCCTGTTTCCAGTATTGTAGCTTGTAAAAATTTCATTCGTGAGCGAGAGTGAACTCCTTTTAAAATCGTTGCCAGTAATTTCAGATGCAGTTTGTGATGAGTTATCAACCGCTATTATTATATTATTTATTTTGTTACTTGTGTTACAAGAATATGTATCTGGACAATTTGTCTTTTGAATTTCTAAAAGGTGCGATTTTGCTTCATTTTCCTTAGCTTGACCTAATGCCTCCTGGAACTGTTTTTTTACGTTATCAACATTTAATTTCTGCTTTACTAACAATATATTGGGGTTTATTAACAGCTCATAATTGGAGTTTGAGCCATGAAATATTTTGTTGGTGATAATTCCGGCAGCTTGAAGTTTGAGAATATGGCGCTGTATTGTCCGGGAGCTGCACTTAACAAGTTTTGCAAGTTGTTTATTGTTAGTTTGAAGGGAAGGAAGTTTTTCTATATCTACTTCCTGATATCCGTTTGTCTTGAGTAACGAAATACCATAAATTCTTATGATCTCTTTAGCGGTCATTACAGCTCCAGTTCTTAATCTCTGTGAACCTTTCTCCGCCCTTTCGTTAAATAAGTCAATAAAGCAATCTAAGGCTTTATAGGCCGTTGGATAATGAATTACAATCATGTGAAAATATTTTTTGCTATCGTCCGAATTGATAAATAAACATCATAAGCTGATAGTTAAGTTTAACTTTTGCTATCAGTGAAAAAATAAATTTGATTATTTCTTCAATGATGTTCAGTACAATAGAAACTGCTACCAGTAGTACGAATAGCAAGCCTTTCAAAATGTTGAATCGTTTCATGTTTTATATTTTAGTTTATGATTGTTTGAATAGTTGCGCCCTTCTTTTGTAAGTCGTATTCATGTGTTCTTCGAGAACTTTAATATCTTCTGCCAGGAAATGATACAATTCATCTTTCATTGTCGAGAAGGAAGGAAAGGGTTGGCCAGCACCGGAACTTAGTTCGGGATGCTTAATAATTATTGCTTGTGTAAAGCGAGTTGCTCTTTCAGCGTTAACAAAGCAGCAAAGTATTCTATATCCTTTAGCAACTTCTATCGGATCCGCAGCTTGTGCCTGGTTAAACTTTCCTTCTATCTGTGAGTATTCTAATCGTATATTCATAGGTTATTGATTTTATTATTCAATGATGAGGCTAAGGGCATAAGTATTAAGTAACTCTTGTGCTTTTGCTTTTGCCTTTTCAAGACCAATGCAGATTTCATTGGCTATACCATTTGTGTCTGTCCGCATCAGGTATTCCTCCCGATCCCTTCCGGTAGGCGTGATAAAAAAATGAACATGGCAAAGCATTCCATCTGTTTTACCTTTCCATAAACAGTGTTCTTTGCCGATATATTCCCACGATATTATTTTTACCTGCATACTTTTATTTAATGATTAAACAATTTGTCGGAAGGCTCTGTAGATACCGAATCGTTTTAAATCAAGGTTGGTCGCCTCCCTCACCAGTCGGACTTTTCTCACCCAAATAATTTCAGGCAATTCAATTAGTGGTTCTTCCACATCTAATTCAACAACAAAAACACGATTGGTTTTCAGCATGAACTCTTTAGGATTTGATACCAACCAGGTTCCGATTCTACACCCGGAAATAAACCACTCCCCCTTTTTTGTTCCTTCAGGAAGTGGCCATTTTTTCATTTCATTGTCTAAATCTCTCCCCTCCGGGGAAAGAACTTTAAACCATATTTGACTTTTATTTTCTTGGTGCTTCATTATCAAAAACTTTATATTGTTAATCAGGAAGTTTTAAGAATCCTAAGTCTTTCCCTTTTTATTTTGTTCGTTTTGATCTTATCACGTTCAATGATTTTTAAAGCAGCAACATATATTCGCTCTTGAAATTGTGAGCGTATTTTCTCCCCATTAAGAAACCTATAAATCGTAGGGCGGGAGATTCCGGTTTTCTGATGAATCTCCATTATAGCGCTGGTTGGAAGCTCCCTTTTAATGATATTAACATCCTCCTGTGTAAACATTTTTTAAAGTTTTGTAAGAATTATTTTCTTTTTTGACTATTATTGTTGTATATTTGACCACTGATTATTACAAAAGTACGCAAATGTATGGTCAAATTGACCACATTTCAAAATAAAAAACACAAATTGACCACAAATAAAACGTAACTAACTATGAAACAATTAGTTAAAACCGAAAAAAAGGCTGAAGTCAAGACTTTAGTTTCTAAAAATTTTGTTGGGGCGATGGAAGAAATGACTTTGGAAGGTGTTGGAAAAAACGAACCATTACTAACAGAGAAAGTAAAGAAGGACAGAAGTAATTTTCACAAAATCGGTAAAGCTCCTGGCCGTTACGCTACTATTGATGCGATTTACGAGGCAGTTAATGGGCTTGGTTTAAATGCCAATTTTGTTTTTGTGGAAAATGGCCCGGCAAAAGAACCACTTTTGCGTGACGGAGTAGTGAACAATAACAACAATGTCTCAGGGAATAATAATAAAGTTTCAAATATCACTCCTGTGTTTCAAGGTACAGTTAATGGAAATATTTCTGTTGCAGAAAAGATAGTTCAAGGGATGCCTCCGAAGGAAAGAAAGGAGATGAAAAAGTACATGAGTAATGTGGAAAAAGAGATTCTCGATTTAAAAAAAACTATTGACTATTACAAAAAGCAACTTAGAGATAAAGAAAAGGAGCTTAAGGAAAAAGATAAAAGACTTATGGACACTCAGGAGAAGCTCATTAAGGTGGTAATGGAACAGCAGCAAAAATGATGGCATTTCCGATAATAATTATTGATTAATATTGCTACTATGGCAAAGAAAACAGTCAAAAAATTTACTGGAGATTTCAAGGAAAAGAGCATTGTGGCTCACAAATTTATTGAAGCATATAATAAGCTCAAGCAAAAAGGTTTAGTAGATAGTTATAGAGATATAACAGAAAAGTATGGGTATGAAATTGATGTGATGAGTAATATTGCTACGGGAAAACAGGAAGTACCTACAATTCTTTTGTGGGCTATGATAGTTGAATACGGAGTAGATGCAAATTTTCTTTTTGATATAAAAAAAGACTTATTAAGGGATAAGGACAAATTAAAAACTTAAAAATTATTAGAATAACGTTCTTTAAACATATAAACGCATAGCGCATTGTCGCTTGCTTAGGTAGAAAATCCGCGAAATTTTTATGCCCTAACAGCAATGACAAGGAGTACCCAACATGGGTGCGTCCTTGCTCATTTATTGTTAGGGCTGGGTCCTCGCGGAACCTTCTACTTTCGTAAATGTTGTCAGGGTAACGCACCCACCATATTATCATGGAGGGGTATGTACCTGATCGGGTGCATACCCTTTTTTATTTGTATGCAGTTCAGATAATATGATTTTACTTACATCTGCAAGAAATAGCACTATTTTAGTAGGAGATTTGCTTAAAATAATTAAGTTAGTATCCGTCTTTATACTTACAGTTTTAATACTAATTTTTTTGATTTTAAAGTTTTTGTATAAAATAAAGATCCAACCGATTTATATCTCCATAAACGCACCTATTAGTACGGTCCTTCTTGGAATACTCCCATTGTTGGAACGGAAGGATATTATAACCTTAATTGAAACGAATTATGAGAAGAATTGTATTGAGGCATAAGATGATCTGTCATTTGCTGGAAACGTGTAATAAAGTCCTTTTAGACGACCCTAATAACATTGATATTTTAAGAACCAGGGGAATTGCATTTAACCTCGCGAAAAAGTATGTTGAAGCTATTGATGATTTTATTAATGTTCTAAAAGCCTTGCCGGACGATGTGAGTGCATATTATTTAAAAAGCGACTGCCATTATCAGCTTGGGGAATTTGAACAAGCTAAACGGGATTTTATGAGAGCCGCTTTGCTGGAAGATAATCCTAATATCGAGAGAACTCAGATTGAGAATGTTATTGTGCCGGAAGAAACGGAGTTGGCAGACGTAAAAAAGATTCTTGAATTTGAAAGGAACAAAGCTATTCTTAAAAGTTTCCCTGATTTAATATCTGATACAACGGCTGATTAATTCGGAAACCTAAACGGCTCTAACCACCTAACAGCAGTTTCCTCACTGCTAAATACTTTAGCAGGAACCAGTGGCTTATCAAGTAAAATAAAAGCATTGCCAACAAATGCTAACAGTTTGTTTTTGGTATAAATGGCTCCGGCACTTATCAGTTCACATCCAGCTGACCCGGCTAAATAATTTCTGCCATCTGTATCCACACACAAAAGCTCTGTTACATCAATTAAAAAGGGTCGTGAAATTCCTGCCGAAATTTTTTTTCTGTCACTAACCATTTCTTGTGCTATTTCAATGTCTATAACAAGATCACGTTTGTATTTGCTGTACATAATACCGTTGTTTAACCACATCACAGAATGGTAGAAATCATATACTTTAGATGAAGAAGGTATAATAATTGGCATTTTTATGAAAGAATGCTATTGATTCGGTAGGAAGTAAAACCGTTCGGGGGAGATAGTTCCTATTTGGGAATTAAATTTAGTATTTACTTGCCATAATGATGTAAATTATCTTATATCGTATACCCATACCAAATTATTTCGTGCATATTTTCCACATTTGTCTTCCCTTTGCCCACTTTTTATTTTTTAGCTGAATGGCAAAAACAAAAGAACCAAATCTTCCCTCCTTCTTTCCAAAGTATATTAGTTAAAGTTGATTTACATCATACTTTATACCAATAAAAATTGGATACTTTGTATTAGGTTTTTACTACTACTATCGCTGAAGTGGAAAATCTAAAAATTCTTATTGTTGAGGATGAATCCAGAGTATTGTAATTCATCAAACAGGGTTTAGACAAGGCAACGTTATAAGCAAGCCTAAGCACAAAATCACATTTCTCGAAATCAAGAATCATTTTTATAGATGACATATATCATCATATTGTTGAGAAACCATAACTAACTTCGTGAAAATATTTATCATGAACATTAACTGACTTAGAAAAACTAACATATTTCAATAACTCAATATTATGAACCAAACACACATTCACTTACTCATTACCCATCTTCCGATTTTCGGTTCTATTTTTGGTGGAATTGTTTTAGCACACGGACTTTGGACAAAAAGCGATCAAACAAAAATTGCCGCTTACAACCTTTTTATTATTTCTGCAATTGGTGCAGGTATTGCCTACCTGACAGGAGAAGCCGCTGAAGAAACAGTGGAAAACATTCAGGGTATAGCAAAAGATATGATTGACCAACACGAAGACTTTGCTGTTTTTGCATTAATATCATTAATAATACTTGGCGTTGCTTCTATTGGCGGGCTTTTCCTGACTTTGCGAAAGTCATCCCTTACAAAGACAGTAGCTGTAGTGATTTTATTTATTTCCCTGATTAGCTTCGGCTTAGTTGCGAGGACAGGTTATTTAGGTGGACAAATAAGACATACAGAAATTAACTCATCAAACAATAATCCTGTTCAAAGTGGCGAACAAGAACATGATGACGACTAAATATTATTTCTATGAAACAACCACTGCTTGTAAAGTATGTGCTGCCTTTTTTCCAGTGGTATGCTTTAATGATTTTTCTTGCCATAGCGATTGATTATTTCCTCCACCGCTTTCAGTTGGTTTCCGTTGGGCGTTACCTTGGTTTTACAGGAACATTTGTCATTGTTATTTCATTCATTTATTCATTACGAAAACGAAAAATAATTGAATCAGGTTCTCCGAAACAACTTTTAGCACTCCATGAATATCTTGCATGGATTGGTTCAATAATGCTTCTTGTTCACGCAGGAATTCATTTTAATGCAGTGTTGCCGTGGCTTGCTATCCTGATGCTTTTAATCGCAGTTGCAAGCGGATTGGTTGGGAAATTTCTTTTGAAGAAAGCGAGTGAAACATTGAAAGAAAAAAGACAGACATTGATTAATACAGGTATTAGCACAGAAGATGCGGACAAAAAACTTTTTTTTGATTCCATCACCGTTGATCTGATGAAGAAATGGAGAGTAGTTCATTTGCCCATTACTTTAATTTTAGGTTTACTGGCTCTGATGCACATTATTACTATTGTAATGTTTAGTAAATGAAAAAGATAATTGTTCTTGGGATAGTAATTGTATTCATCGGACTAATGTATCAGTATCCTCATGGAATGCTCAATCCGGGTGAGTTAGTTGAGGGGCATCAAAAACTAAATGACAAATGCCTTGGGTGTCACAATCCATTTTGGGGAATCTCAAATGATAAATGTGTTTCTTGCCACAAACTATCTGACATTGGAAAAGATACGCTCATGTTAAGTGATGCCAATACGACAAATAAGAACGTTTTGTTTCATCATCAACTTTCAAATCAAAAATGCACTTCCTGCCACACCGACCATAAGGGATTAAAACCTGAAATGTCTTTGAGCAGCTTTAATCATGAAATGTTACCAACAACCATGATAAGTAATTGCAATAGTTGTCACGGTCAACCCACCGACAATCTGCATAAGCAATTAACTACTGCGTGCAAGAATTGCCACAATACAAAAGGTTGGAAATCTTCAGTAATATTTAATCATGATATGATACAAGGAGATGCTAAGAACAATTGCACTTCATGTCATAAGGAACCTGACGATTCTTTCCATCAGCAGGTTAAAGACAACTGCGATAAATGCCACAGCACAAGCCAATGGAAACCGTCCACCTTTAACCATTCAACTTATTTTCAATTGGACGGAGACCATAACGCAAAGTGTAATACATGCCATACGAACAATAATTTCAGTATCTATACATGCTATGGTTGTCATGAACA
Source organism: Bacteroidia bacterium (assembly GCA_020852255.1). Classification (NCBI taxonomy): domain Bacteria; kingdom Pseudomonadati; phylum Bacteroidota; class Bacteroidia; species Bacteroidia bacterium. The sequence goes on from JADZBD010000010.1 coordinate 77,272, forward strand.
TTCAGAAAGAAACATACAACAGGAACATAATGAAGAAGGGATTTTCAACTTTACTAACTGCACATCTTGCCACAAAAGCAGCAATGAGCATGATATTATTATGAATGGAAACTCCAATCAAAAATTAAATCAAAAGGACTTAAATAATGTGAAGGATTATATTAAATCACAAGAAAAAGATAAGAAGAAAGAACACGAAGAAAAAAAGGAGCATGATAATGATTAAGTTCTACAAAAGAGAAAAAGACAATTAATTCCAAAAAACATGACTGTTCCAACAGAAAGAGTAGGTTTTGAAAAACTGCTTCGAATAGCATTTCTTCCTTTTTTGTTTTGCTTCTTATATTCAATCGCGGTATTTACTTTGGAGGAGGCGTTTGGCGACCACTTCTACTCTATTTCGCCTCAAACAGGAAGCGTATTTGGAATTGCGGTTGCTTTCTTTTTAGGTTTCAGAATGAATTCTGCTTACGACAGATGGTGGGAAGCAAGGAAAAACATTGGCGAATTAACTTACAACAGCAGAAATTTTTCAGGCAAAGTGTGCACCTATTTTTGTAACAAAGAAAACTTAAACAATGAATCAAAATCCCAGAACTACATAATAGGGAAAACACTTTTAGATTTATTACGTTTATATCTTGTTCAGTTCCAAAAGCAATTACATAATCAATCAGATGTTGACCCTAATGGTTTTTCTGTAGACAATAATTTATCGTTTTTACCGAGTGTAAAAAATAAACCTAATCATATTTTACAAACAATGAGTCAGAAGATTGAGCAATCATTTAACAAAGAATGTTCAATGGAAAAATATGATTTGATGGTTCTGCTAAATAAATTCTATGAAATTCAAGGTAAATCAGAAAGGACAAAGAATACACCTTTCTTGAATATTTATAAAGCGTTTACTCGGTTAATAGTCGTTTCTTATGTTTTGCTTCTTCCTTTTTTTATGGGCGATATAGATTTAGGTGGAGAAAATAGTTATTGGGAATTATTGGCAATTCCAGTAATAACATTAATCGGCACAATATTTCTCACAATTAATAAATTATCAAATTTATTTGGCGACCCTTTCAGCCAAGAAGCTACTTCTTTCCCATTGACAGCGATAACCGAAAATATTTCAGCAGAGGTTAACGATGTTATTAATTACTTCGACTTTCTCGCAAGGGACAATAAAGCAACCAACAAATGATTACTACGCATAATCGAGTTCCAGAGTAACCAACGGTAGACAAGAACTCTACAACCTTGACAGACAGAAGGCCAGCTTATAATCGAGTAGACGGCCTCACCGGAATTAACCGATGAGGTGCGCCTCACACCCCCCTATACGTACGAATCGCGTATACAGCGGTTCATTAAATTGTGTAGATAATTTCAGGTAATATTCGAGCATTGATTTATATCCACGTTTTGCAAATCTTTCCACCTTCACACACAAGCTGAGGTAGCCAATTCCCCACCGCACCTTTAGGTGATTTTAGACATTATTGGAATTCCCTTCAAAAATAAATTTGCAGATGTAATGAAAATTGAACTATCTTTGTGAGTGAATACTCACTTACTTTAAAAGTACAAACAAAATGAACGGTAAAAACAACATAGCGATAGGCTTCCTGACAATGGGACTTTTTATGGCTTACGGTTTTCTATTAATTTACCTCCGTGACTTTGCAGCAGACAAAGAAGCTTGGGTAAATTCATACAGTATCGGGAAACATTTTGAAAGCAGACTTGCACACGTTCACGGTAACCTGTTTGCATTCTTAAATATTCTCATTGGTTATCTCTTAG
>JADZBD010000011.1 GCA_020852255.1 Bacteroidia bacterium
CCCACCCTTCCCACCCCGGACCAACTCGGTTCCTTTACTTACCAGTCGGTGCCCGGCGATCCAATGCAAGCCAGGATTTAGACCCTGGACAACGGGCTCACAGTATATATCAGTGTAAATAAAAACGCCCCGCGCATCCAGACCTACATTGCAGTAAGAGCCGGCAGCAAGAATGATCCGTCGGATGCCACAGGCCTGGCCCATTACCTCGAACACATGCTTTTTAAGGGAACGGATAAATACGGAACCATGGATTTCTCCAAAGAAGAGCCTATGCTGAAAAAAATTGAGGAACTCTACGAGAAATACCGGTCTACCAAAGATGAGAAACTGAGAAAAAGTATCTACCGCGAGATTGACAGCATCTCAGGTCTGGCGTCGAAATACGCGATCGCCAACGAGTACGACAAAATGATGTCGGTTATTGGTGCTAAAGGTACAAATGCCTATACCTGGATGGAACAAACAGTGTATGTAAACGATATCCCATCCAATCAATTATCCACCTGGTTAGATGTTGAATCGGAGCGGTTCCGGAATCCTGTCATGCGCATTTTCCATACGGAGCTTGAGGCGGTGTATGAGGAAAAGAACATCTCCATGGATAACGACCAGGATAAACTCTGGGAAAACCTTTTCGCAGGATTGTTTCAAAAGCATACTTACGGAACGCAAACCACGATTGGGACCGTTGATCACCTCAAGAATCCAAGCATTAAAAAGATCAGGGAATATTATAATACCTATTACGTTCCCAATAATATGGCGATCTGCCTGTCCGGCGATCTGGATCCTGACGCCACAATAAAAATGATCCGTGAAAAATTCTCCGGGTGGAAGAAGAAGGATGTGCCGGTATTCAAGGTGCCCGCAGAAGTGCCTTTCCTGAAACCGGTAGAGAAACATGTTTACGGGCCGAATGCCGAAACCATGGTCATGGCATTTCGTTTCAATGGTGCCGGTACGCGCGATGCCGACCTGTTAAACCTGATCAGCCGCCTGTTATACAACGGCACCGCAGGAATTATTGACCTGGACATTGTACAGGAACAGAAAGTGCTCGCAGCATCCGCATTTCCCCTGATTATGAAAGATTATTCCGCACTTGTGCTCAGCGGTGACCCAAAGACGGGGCAGAAACTGGAAGAAGTCCGTGACCTTCTCCTGCAGCAGATAGAAAAATTAAAGAATGGCGATTTCCCCGACTGGATGATTGACGCCACAATTAATAATATCCGCTATGAGGAAATGGTGCAGATGGAACAGAACCGGTACAGGGCCGATCTCTTTGTAACTGCATATGTGCAGCATCGCAAATGGGAAGAGGTAATTGGGGAAACTAATCGCCTCGCGGGCATTACACGTAAAGATATAATGGAATTTGTGAAAGCCAGTCTGGGAAATAATTACGTATGTGTATACAAACATACCGGTGAAGACAAAAATGTTCAGAAGGTGGAGAAACCTGTGATCACCCCGGTGGAGGTAAACCGCGATGCCGCCAGTGGTTTTGTTCAGGAAATTATGTCCAGAAAAGTGCAACCCATTGAACCGGTTTTTTTGAATTATGAAACAGATATCAAAAAGTACTATTTCAAAAACCGCGCTCCGGTTTACTATGCAGAAAATACAGAAAATAAGACCTTCAGCGTGAGTTTCGTCATCCGAATGAGTAACAAGAAGGACCGCAGGGTGCCCATTGCAGTAGACTACATCAATTACCTTGGAACATCCAAGTACACGCCAGCCGCACTGAAACAGGAATTTTATAAACTGGCCTGCAGCTATTCCGTTTACGCCAGCGAAGAAAATGTTCATGTCAATATTTCCGGTCTGACGGTAAACATTGAACCGGCACTGGCACTTTTAGAACAATTACTCAGGGATGCAAAACCCGATGAGTCTGCCCTGAAAAACCTGGTAAGCGACGTCCTTAAATCGAGGGCGGATGCAAAGCTGAATCAAGACCAGATACTTTGGTCGGGCATGATGAATTACGGCACCTACGGAAATGCTAATCCGTACAAACACATGCTCAGCGAAAAAGAACTGACTGCACTGAAAGCAGAAGACCTGGCGGCTTTCCTGCGTGACCTGATCAATTACGAACAGGAGATATTCTTCTATGCGGACCTCCCCGGAGAAAAAATGCTTCAGCTCTTTGAAAAACATCATCCACTTCCCGCTGAATTCAAAGTGATGAAAGACAACATCACATTTACCCGGCTCCCCAACACGGAAACGAAAGTTTTTGTTGTGGACTTCGACATGAAGCAGGCAGAGATTCTTTTTCTGAGCAAAGGCCCGGACTTTGATCCCGCCCTCATTCCATATGCACGCATGTTCAATGAGTATTTCGGAGGCGGCATGGGTTCTGTAGTGTTCCAGGATATGCGCGAGTCCAAAGCACTGGCCTATTCTGTATTCTCCAGCTTTTCGGTGCCCGACCGCAAGGAAAAGCCCTTTGGCGTGATGGCTTATATTGGTACTCAGTCGGATAAATTATCTGATGCAATGGCCGGCATGATGAATCTGCTTACCAAAATGCCCCAGTCGGAATTGCTCTTTAGCACTTCCAAAGATGCCCTTTTGCAAAACATCCGTTCACAGCGCGTCAAACCATCGGAAATGCTGGGGTATTTTCTAAATGCAACAAAACTCGGAATGAATTACGACATTCGCAGAAATGTTTTTGAGACCGCCGGAAAAATGACACTCGCAGATATCAATTCTTTCCACGAAAAGAACATTTCCGGAAAAAAGTATAACATTATGATTCTTGGAAAAAAGAGTCTTCTGGATATGAAAACCCTCGAAAAATACGGAAAAGTGGAGTTTCTTACGCTGGAACAGATTTTTGGATATTGAGGAGAAAGTAAACATCATACAGGAGCAAATGAAGATAAAAACGATACTATGAAAAAGATCAAAGTAGCCAATCCGGTAGTGGAACTTGATGGGGATGAAATGACCCGCATCATCTGGAAATTTATTAAAGACAAATTGATTCTTCCTTACATGGAGGTGGATATTAAATATTATGACCTTGGCGTAGAACACCGGGATAAAACAAACGACGAAGTAACTGTAGAGGCCGCGAATGCAATCAGGAAGTATTCCGTTGGTATCAAATGCGCCACGATTACGCCCGATGAAGCACGGGTAAAGGAATTTAATCTGAAACAAATGTGGAAGAGTCCGAACGGAACGATACGGAACATTCTCGACGGAACGGTTTTCCGCGAGCCTATCGTGTGTAAAAACGTTCCCAGGTTAGTACCTAATTGGACAGCACCTATTTGTATTGGGCGTCACGCATTCGGCGATCAGTATCGTGCTACCGATGTGCTGATCAAAGGAAAAGGGAAGCTCACCATGACCTTTACTCCCGAAGATGGTTCGGCACCACAAAACTGGGAAGTGTTCAACTTTAAGGGCGATGGCGTGGCCCTCAGTATGTACAATACAGATGCTTCCATCGCCGGTTTCGCTCAATCGTGTTTCAACCTGGCCTTACAGAAAAAATGGCCCTTGTTCCTCAGTTCTAAAAACACGATTCTGAAGAAATATGACGGTCGTTTTAAAGACATTTTCCAGGAGATCTATGAAAAGGAATGGAAATCTAAATATGAAGCTGCCGGAATATACTATGAACACCGACTGATCGACGACATGGTAGCTTCCGCCTTGAAAATGCACGGGAACTTTGTGTGGGCCTGTAAGAATTACGATGGCGACGTGCAAAGTGATACCGTGGCTCAGGGTTTTGGATCGCTGGGCTTAATGACCTCTGTGCTGATCACGCCAGACGGAAAAACCATGGAAGCCGAAGCAGCTCACGGAACAGTAACCCGGCACTTCCGGGAACACCAGAAAGGCAAACCTACCTCTACCAATCCCATCGCCTCTATTTTTGCCTGGACACGCGGGCTTGAATTCCGGGGAAAGCTGGACGGGAATCAGGAACTGGTTAATTTTTGTCAGACCCTCGAAAAGGTTTGTGTAGAAACTGTGGAAAGCGGTAAAATGACAAAGGATCTTGCGGTTTGCATTCATGGCGGCCAGGTGAATCACGGGGAGCATTTTCTTTACACGGATGAGTTTTTAAACGCCCTGGATGCGAATTTGAAGAAGAAACTGGGGTAAGGAAAAACGCGGGATGATGAAGACCTTTCAAATGATCTTGTACGCCTACACGTTATCCCGCACCTCCTAACCCATGCCAAAATTCACCAGGGCCACCTTTTTAGATCCTCTGGTAACCGCCGTATACAACCAGCGCAGGTACTCGAGATTCAGCATCTCATCCTTCATATAGCCCTGATCAATAAATACATTTTCCCATTGGCCACCCTGGGCCTTATGACAAGTGATTGCATACGCAAATTTGACCTGTAAGGCATTATAGCAGGGGTCTGCCTTAATCTTTAAAAAACGTTCCCGCTTGTTCGTATAGCCCGAATAAAACTCCTGCATGGACTGGTACATCCGGTTACTGTCATCCCGACTCAATGCAGGGCCATCCGCTGTGAGTGTATTAAGCACAATGCGGGCTTCGCGCTCAGGCTCGTCCGGATAATCGGCCATACTGAATAAAATGTCTGCAAAGCGCAAACCATATAGGTTCTTTTTCGATTTCACCTTGGATACAATAATAGTGTCGCCATTTGCTATGAAGCCGGCCTTGCTTTCCGGCGGAAGCCAGGTGTAATTATTCTTCACTACCATCAGGTGATCTCCCGCACTCAACTCCTCCTCCTGGTACCTGATCCTGGCACGGATCTGTGCGTTATAAAGATTCGCATTTTTGTTGCTGCGGCAAATCACAATCGTTTCCTCCACCCCGCCCGCCGAGTAGGCCGCATTGAGCAATTCTTCCAGATCCGATCCGTAAACGGCCCTGAAATCTCTGAAACTTCCGGTATTAAATACGGGTTTGCTCACCGCCTCATTCCTGATCATTTCCCGCAGCATGGTGGCATTGTGAAGGATGCCGGATTCACCGGCCTGCCGCACCACCTCCGTCAGCTCGCACTTATAAACTTCCAGGTAGAACGTTCGGGAAAGAAACTTTTCATCGAGTGCCGGACTTTGAGCCGATCCCACCGGCGGCAGCTGTGCAGTATCTCCCGAAAATAATATTCTGCAATTCTCGCCCCCATACACAAAACCGAAAAGATCCTCCAGAAGATTCCCGCTCCCAAATACATGCTGATCCGGGCTTCCGGCTTCACCCATGATCATCGAAGCCTCGTCCACAATGAACAACGTATTCTTCCATTTATTCTCTCTGAGGACGAATTTTTCCACACCACCGGTACTAACTTTCCAGTAAATATTCCTGTGAATCGTTCCGGCCGGCTGTCCGGAATAATTTCCCAGCACTTTAGCCGCCCTTCCCGTAGGTGCCAGCAACACCACTTTCATCCCAACATGCGGAAGGGTGTTCACCAATGCCGAAAGCAAGGTTGTCTTTCCGGTACCGGCATACCCCTTCAGAACAAACAAAGATCGCGGATTGTTGTTGTACAAAAACTGCGACATCAGTACAATGGCATCCTCTTGTCCTGCCGTAGGCTCATGCCCACACTCCTTTCTCATCAAATGACGGAATAACACTTCGTCTGCCATTGGGTAAAGATACCCGTAAGAGTGGTATATTTAGTATCTTTATCCGTGCTTCTTTCCGTGGACGATCAGGAAAAAATCTCACTTACCGACGAACAGGCCTTTTCTGTACCGGCCGGCTCCTGCAGTCTGCACCTGCTGTGCAGGGATGGCGGATGGGAAGCGGGACTCTTTCACCGGACCGAACAGCGATGGCTGGGGATACATACCGGAAAAACAAATGATCTGTCATTCAATGGCCCTGAATGGTTGCATCGGGAGCATGGTTCCGTTTCGGTTTCCTGGGTTGGGAGACGTTTTACATTTATACCCAGCGATCTCTTCAACGACCGTCATACGGAGGATTACCTGAATACCGGCTGCGGGCGCGATACAGAGCATAAAACTTTTGTAGTTCCAATGAAGCATCTGCCCGCCCAGCTGATCTTCGGTATATACAAGGATACCACAGAGCGCATCCGTTCACTATGGCCGCGCGCAGAATTTCATCACCAGGCCAGGTTCACCGTAGACCCCTTCCTGGGAAGAAACAAGAACAGCGCGGGGAAAAAGGTGCAGGCCTGTATGCATGAGAATTTAATGGAGATTGTGGTCACAGAGGGCAATCAGCTTATTCTCTACAACGTAACAGAATACCGGAATCCGGACGAAGCCGCTTATCATGTAATGAATGCCTATGAAGTGCTTCGCCTCAATCCAGAGTCAGTGCCTGTGACCCTCGGTGGATGGTGCGGAAAAAATTCAGCTGTATACGCTTTGATTTTTAAATACGTACGACAGGTAGAACATTTTCCATTCCCGGAAGATCAACAGTTCTCGTGGCAACTTGCTGAACTCCCTGCCTACCGGTTCCATCCGCTTTTTTCCCAATGCGCATCATAGGGGGCAGTCACCGCAGCCGCAGGATAGGAGCTCCCCGCGATCTTCCACTGCGTCCAACCACTGATTTCGCCAAGGAATCTCTTTTTAATATTCTGCAAAACAAAATAGATCTGCAGGAAATCCGTGTACTTGATCTTTTCTGCGGAACAGGTGCTATTAGCTTCGAATTCTCATCCCGCGGCGCTGCAGAGGTGATTGCCGTGGATACCAACGCAAAATGCACCGGATTTATCCGTGAAAAAGCAGGTGAATTCGGATTTAGTAATCTGCGTTCAGTTCGAATGGATGCATTCGGCTTCCTGGAAACCAACCGGCTGGACTATGACATAATATTCGCCGATCCGCCTTATGATTACAAGAAATACCGTGAATTGGTGAAGGTTATCCTTAATGGCAATGCGCTGAAACCTAATGGCTTATTGATCGTAGAACATGAAGCCAAAATGGAATTTCCAGAGGAGGAACGATTTTTGGAAAAAAGAACATACGGAGCCGTAAATTTCAGTTTCTTTCAAAAGGACAATGCATGAACAAGACCGCTGTATTTCCGGGATCCTTTGATCCCATCACCAAAGGGCATGAAAGTGTGATCCGCCGTGCGCTTCCCCTATTTGACCGGATCATTGTGGCGGTAGGGAAGAATTCGGAGAAGAGCGGACATTTCCCGCTCGAAAAAAGAATGGATTGGATACGCCATACATTCGCGGGTGAAAAAAAACTGGAAGTGAAATCCTACTCCGGTCTTACTATTGAATTCTGTAAAGAGGAAGGAGCAGCCTACCTGCTGCGTGGGTTAAGAAGCGGAGCAGATTTCGAATTTGAAAAAACGATTGCGCATATGAACCGCGATATGCGGTCCGGAATTGAAACAATTTTCATTCTCACACTCCCCGAATACGCCCATGTGAGTTCCACCATTGTACGTGAAATCATCCGTAACGGAGGAGATGCTTCCATCTTTGTACCGGCGGCAGTAGCGCTTAAATAACATGAGAATATTCTTTTTATATCTCAGCCTGATCACAGGTTTTTCTTCCGCATGGGCTCAGAAAACCACGCTGGTAGGAAAAGCGGATGCAGTCTATTTCGGAAAAGAGATCCGGTTGGTGGGATATGATGACAATCTGAGCGACAGGGAAGTAGTACTCGCACGAGATACAGTACGCCCGCCTGGCTTCTTCACCTTTGTACTTCAGATGAAATATACCCGCCCCCTCTTTATCCGATGCGGAAACAAACAGGCGGTCATTTATGCTGAGCCTGGCAAAACGTATAAACTGGGATTGCTGAAGGCGGATTCTTCCATCATTGAAACAGTCGGGGGATTGATCCCGGTAAATCTTGTCTTCATGAACAGTGACTCAGCGGAGTTGAATTATCTGATATCCCGGTGCGATGAACGGCTGAATGAACTGTTAAAATCGGAGAAGGGCACAGCGGTCAAGGATCAGCGACCCAACGACCTGAAGCCGGACAGTATGGAGCGAAAGAAAAATCAGAACTACCGATTGCTGAAAAAGATTGATTCGCTTGAGAATGTGCTTCGTGCTGAACTGAAATACGCTAAACAGGATTATTTTCACACCTACCGCATGTATACGTTCGCAAAAGCGAAACTTCCGCTGATGAGCGGACAGGCCGCCTGGAAGGAATTCCTGAAAGGAAGACCGATTCTGTATGAACACCGGGAATACATGGAATTTATCTGCGCATTCTACGAATCTGAACTGGAGCACAAGTTGTACACCCATCCGGTGATCGGCGTGGTGAATGCCAATGAGGATTGCCTGAAGTTTCGTGATCTGGTAAAACACAGTGTGTACACTCCGAACGACACGCTGAAGGAATTGTCAGCCCTGGTTCTGCTTCGCCTGGCACAGAGCATCAAGCAATATAACAAGGATAGACTTTGCCGGACCATTTCCAGAGCCGCGGCAGAGTACAAACATCCGTACCATATGGTAATGGCCGGGAATCTCTCATTTGTATATTGCCGAATGATCCCCGGATCCGACCTGCCCTTGATGCATTTTCGGGATATCCAGGGAAATGAACGTACGCTGAAGGAATTTGGTGACCGGTATATTTATGTGATGTTCTGGCGCAGCGATATTTCCGTTTGCGAGGAGCACATGAGGCAGATTCCGGAATTAAAGCGAAAGTATGGTCAGAAAATTGCCTTTGTAGCAGTGTGGCTGGATGAGGATGCAGGAACAGTCAAGGCTCTGATGAAAAAATATCCAAAAGCCGACTGGGAAACATTCTTTCCTTCACCGGGAGGAGAAGTTCAGGAGCTTTTTAATGTACGCGGAGTGCCCATATATTTTCTGATCAATCCCTTTCATCGTTTGTCACTTTCACCTGCACCCGAACCGGGCTTAGAGATTGAGAAAAAGTTCGATGAGGTGAAGAAAAAAGGCAACAAAGCTTTTTTGCCGGGGCAGAAAGAGAATTAAGAACCCCGAAGACATCGCCTGATGTACTTCGGGGTTGTGATCCCGCTGGGGCTCGAACCCAGGACCCTTACATTAAAAGTGTAATGCTCTACCAACTGAGCTACGGAATCTCTCACCTTTCACGGCACGAACCGCAAAGGGCAAATTACCTTTCTAAAAAGGCCTGCAAATATACAAGTCTTCCCTATAATCCCAAACCCACCTGTCCTTTTTTTTAACAGGTTTTCAGCTAGTTAGCCGGGTTAAACTACCGGATGTCCTTTTCAGGTAAAGCATTACTTTTATCCTCAGTGGTAAAGGACATCCTTATTATTAAACCCGTTGTTGGCCTGGGCAACCTGAACTTCGGTTCTACCGTTGAACAGGCTATTGCATTGTTTGGAAATCCGGAAGAAACAGAAGAAATGGACAGCGCCGGGGAATACCCCTCTATGGTACTTCACTTCTGGTCCAAAGGATTCTCTCTCTTCTTCGACCATTCCCATGGAAAAAAATTCTCCTGTGCCGAAGTGGATAACCGTTCCACCCTGTTATGGGAAATGCCGGTGTTCTCTCTCTCCGAAACACAACTGAAAGACCTTTTCAGTTCCAAAGGCTATAACCAGTCGGAAACGGAAAAACACGAATGGGGTGAAAACCGCATCTCCTTTGATGAAGCCCTCATTGATTTCTACTTCGAAAAGGGGAAAATGAGTTCCATAAATTTCAGTATCCCGCCTGACGGGAAACCCCAACAGGTTCTTATACTCCCTAACTAATGATCATCTACCTCACCGGATTCATGGGCAGCGGCAAATCTACCGCAGGAAAACAATTGGCCGCTCTATTGCAATTCCCCTTTTTCGACCTGGACGAAGAACTCTCTAAGACCTGCGGTATGAGCGTGACGGAAATATTTTCCGAAAAAGGTGAACCCTGGTTCCGGGAACAGGAACACTCTCTGCTGCGTACGCTATCTGCCAGCCCAAACGCTGTGATTGCCACCGGCGGCGGCACCCCCTGCTTCTATGACAATATGGATTTCATGAATTCCAGCGGCATCACCGTTTACCTGAAACTTAGTGCCAGTGCGCTGCAGAACCGGCTCACCCCAAACCAGCAAAGTCGTCCGCTCATCGCCCGAAAAAACCCCGGTGAATTACTCAAATTCATTACCGAACTGCTGGAAAAAAGGGAAGATTTTTATCGCAAAGCCTCCTACACCGTGAAGGGCACTAATCTGGATGTTCACAAGCTGGCAGATATTCTGAAAGTAAAAGAAGTCAGATAAATTCCCGAGGCAGACATCACCCTACCGGATAAAAACACCACCCCCTTTACCGAACTTCACCTCCACGTGCTCCTGTAACGTGGTGGAAAGGGATAAACCCACATGATCTGCATGTACCGGATACCGGCGGTGGGAACGGTCAACCAGCACCGCTGTATTGAGCTTCTTAAGCGGCACAGATAAAAAAGGCTTCAGCCCATACATCAACGTGCTGCCGGAATTAAGTACATCATCCACCACCAGCACCACCTTCCCCGTTAGTTCACCGGCCGTTAATCCGGTTTCTACCTTCTTGCCGATCGGATGTTCTTTATCCACCCGCAGGCTTCGAAGCAAAATCCTGAATCTTTTATGCTTCTTCAGCGCCTTTGCCAGCTCCTTCGCCAGAAGAAAACCATTCTTCTCTATGCCCGCTATTATCAGCTCCTTCTCCCGGTAGTTCCGCTCCAGAATCTCCATAGCCATTCGCTCCACCTTTTGGCTGATCTGCTTCTGACTCAGCAATAAAGTGCCTTTGTTTTTCATGTGAGGGTAAAATTATGAATTTTCAAGGTTGAAATCCTTTTCCTGACCATTCATTCAACTCGCTGGTTTCCTTATATTTGTCCCTGCCAATGGCTACCGTACCTTCCTTTAAGATCATCCCACCCGCCATCTCCTCGGCCGGATTGTATTATTTCACCACTGATCTGGGAATAAAATATGAAGTTCGTTTTGGACGGAGGAAAGACAATATTCTTAAAGCCACCATCGTATTTGGTGTGATCAATGACGAATTTGAAGGGGAAGAATATGTTGTCACCAACAGCGGTGAACTTTACAGGGTAATGGAAACCATCAACCAGATCATTGCCTTGTTTATGAAAGAACATCCAAAGATGATTTCATATGAATTCACGGGACTGGCCCGTGAAAATGAAACCGAAGACAAAGCCTCCGCACGGATCAATCTTTATTTCCGTTATGCCAAACGCATATTTGATAAAAACTGGAAAATTGAATTCCAGGGAAATAACACCATTCTGGTTTCAAGAACTGGAACGTGATCAGGATGAAAGAGATCAGCAAAGTCTTAGTGGCAAACCGGGGAGAGATCGCTCTCCGTGTGATGCGCACCTGTCGTGAAATGGGGATCTGCACCGTAGCTGTTTATTCGGATGCCGACAAAGGAGCTCCCTTTATGCGCTATGCGGATGAAGCGGTAAATATCGGCCCCCCTCCTTCCGCACAATCCTATCTGGTAGCGCATAAGATCATTGAGGCTGCGAAGAGCACCGGTGCCGACGCCATTCATCCGGGCTACGGATTTCTCTCCGAAAATTCCGAATTTGCCGAAGCCGTTGAGAAGGCCGGTATTATCTTCATTGGCCCCTCTCCTAAAAGTATGGATACCATGGGAGACAAACTTTCGGCAAAAGCAGCGGTCAAAAAATTCAATATCCCCATGGTTCCCGGCTCAGACGGAGCCATCACAACTGTTGATGAAGGAAAAAAGATTGCCGCAGCCACGGGGTATCCGCTCCTGATCAAAGCCTCCGCCGGCGGAGGAGGCAAAGGCATGAAAATAGTTGAGAAAGCGGAAGAATTCGAAGAACAAATGAAACGCGCGGTCAGCGAGGCTACTTCCGCCTTTGGCGACGGAAGTGTATTCATTGAAAAATATGTGACCGGTCCGCGGCATATTGAAATTCAGGTACTGGGCGATCGGCACGGCAATGTAGTGCATCTGTTTGAAAGAGAATGTTCCGTGCAGCGCCGGCACCAAAAAGTAGTGGAAGAAGCCCCTTCTTCTGTGCTCAGCCCTGAACTGAGAAAAAAAATGGGCAACTGTGCTGTTAATGTTGCCAAAGCCTGCGATTACGTGGGCGCTGGAACCGTGGAATTCCTGGTCGACGAAGGAATGAATTTCTACTTTCTCGAAATGAATACCCGTCTGCAAGTGGAACATCCTGTAACAGAAATGATCACCGGGGTAGACCTGGTAAGGGAACAGATCCGCGTAGCCCGCGGCGAAAAACTTTCGTTCTCACAGGACGATCTGGAAATACGAGGACACGCCATGGAGATCCGGGTGTATGCGGAAGATCCTTCCCGTGGTTTTCTGCCCGATATTGGCAAACTGATTCATTATCAAACTCCCAAAGGCCCGGGGGTTCGGGTAGACGATGGCTTCGAAGAAGGAATGGATATTCCTATTTTTTATGACCCCATGATCGCTAAACTTATCACCTACGGTAACGACAGAAATGACGCGATTGAAAAAATGAAAAGGGCCATCCGGGAATACCGAATTGTTGGAGTGGAAACAACCCTCCCGTTTTGCCGTTTCGTAATGGAACATAAAGCGTTTGTTTCAGGAAAATTTGACACTCACTTTGTGAGCCGTTTCTTCCGGCCGGAGCTGATGGACGAGCAGAAGGAGGATGAATTACTGGTGGCCGGCGCGATGGCAATGCTTCTCCAACAGGAAATAAAAGCAGCATCCTCCGGCGTTAAAACTACCGCACAACCCCGTACCGCCTGGAAACGCAGCAGGTAGCCTCTGTTAAGGAGTACTCAAACTTACCGGCAATACCTTTCCGTTAAAGTATTTGTGCCCGTTCACGGTAAAATCGGCAATAAACTCTCCCATCTGTGACGCATTCACCGGCGCCTTGAAGCCCGGAAAGGCCTGCGCTAACATCTCAGTCTGAACTGCTCCCGGGGCGATGCCGTTCACGCTGATATTTTTCTTTTGCAATTCAACTGCCAGGCATTCGGTAAGAATGCTCAACGCTCCTTTCGACGAAGAATAGGCACTTAGTCCGGCAAACTTGGCGGTTCCCGTTATCCCGCCCATGCTGGATATATTCACGATGTGTGCTCCCCTGGCCTGGATCACCTGCTGCCGCAATGACAGTCGCTCCCCGAGACGCTCTCCCCCGGAAGATTCCAATACTTCAGTGGATTCCACAGTAATAACACCTTCCATCAGGGGAACGAGATACTGGATCAGTCGGAAAACGGAGAATACGTTAACTTCAAATACCCGCCGTAGTTCAGCAGAGCTGATTTGTTCAAAAGGCCTGGAAACAAGCAAACCCGCATTGTTCACCAGGGCATGAACTTTCGGAAAAATCTTCTTTACCTTCTGCTCTACCAGCGATTCCATATCTCCCTTTTCCAGGTCAAAGGAAATCATCTCAAACCGGGCTCCGGGCATTTCCCTTTGCAGCCGTTCGGCCAGATCCGGGGCGTTTCTCGAAATCCCCAGCACATGGTGTCCGCCCAATACAAGATGACGGGCCGTTTCATAACCGATCCCCCGGGATACACCTGTTACAATAATGTTCATATCACAAAGGTAGACAAAACGGGTAGTCTCCTTTTTAGTAATTTTAAGGAACGGAACCCATGAAAAATAAACTACAACATTTGCTGCATCCTGTCCGCTTACTGCTTCTGCCGTATGCCTTACTTATCGCAATCCCGGTTTTTTCTCAGGATGATTTCATGACTGATTCTGTCAAACATCCGCCGAAACAAAAAAAGGAACCTTTCTGGAGCTGGGATAAAGTAGAGTTCGGTGGTTCGTTGGGAGCTTCCTTCGGCAATGTCACCTTCATTGATGTTTCACCTACTATCGGTTATCGCCTGGTAAAAAATATTGTTGCAGGTGCGGGTCCATTATATAATTATTTTCACGATAAGAGAAACAATATCGAAATCAATATTTACGGCGGCAGAACCTATGTAAGGCCTTACATTTATAAAGGCGCCTTTCTCCACGGCGAACTGGAGTGGATCAACGGTAATTTTCTCCTGAACAAACCGAAACAGCGTTTCAATGTGTTCGGATTACTGGCAGGCGGGGGGTTTCAGCCAAGTCCCGACGGGGGTTTTTTCGTGCTGGCACTGTGGGAACTGCTTCATGATCCTTTGTATCCTTATCCCAATCCCATCTTCAGAATGGGATTTACCATCGGTATTTGATTCTCCTTCAGGCACTTCGACTAAAACGTTGATTTTTTCGCCCAATTGCCATATTTTAGCGATAAATAAAGCTCTTATGCGTTTTTTGACACTTTCCCTCGCGCTTTTTCTTTTCCTCCAAGGTTATTGTAATGAAAAGCAAATTCATAATCTGTACGGTAAGGCATTCACAGAAGCATACCACCTTCACCCGGAGATTCCGAAAGGATTGCTTGAAGCCGTATCCTTCACACAGACCCGATTGTATCACCTCACTGCCAATGAGCCGGTATCATGCCTCGGACTCCCGCAAAGTTTTACCTTATTCGGAATGGTGGAAGACGGGAAAGGCGTTTTCAGAAATAACCTCCAGACCATTTCCTCCTTATCAGGCTATTCTGCGTTAGAAATTAAAACGGATCCCCGCACGGCCATCCTTGCTTATGCCACTGCACTTGTAACACTGAATACAGAGACGCGAGGTTCCGCTTTTTTTTCAGCCGACTTTCCCTGGCTTACACGGGTTAGCATGTTATCAGAACTGCCGGCAAAGAAAGATTTTGCATTCGATTCCTTCCTGTACGAAGTGGTGCGGTTCATAAACAACCCTGAAATGGCAGCGGAATATGGTTTTAAAATACTGGGGTGGGACGAAGAAAAAATTTTTGGTGAAAACCTGAAAGTACTGTCCTCACGAACGATCATCGCAGGAGAGAAGGACGTAAAGACCCCGGAAGGGAATGTATACAAACTCTCGCCGGAACTGCAGTCGCCCGATTATCCCCCCGCCCTCTGGAATCCTGCGGGATCATGCAACTATTCCAACGGCCGTTCCCAGGCTGTTTCCGCCGTTACCATTCACACGGTTCAGGGCTCTTATGCAGGTTGTATCTCCTGGTTTCAAAACTGCGCTGCTTCCGTTTCCGCCCACTACGTGGTACGCTCCTCGGACGGACAGATCACTCAGATGGTGCTGGAATCAAACACGGCCTGGCATGTTGGAAATCAGAATTCCTACACGGTTGGAATAGAACATGAAGGTTATGTAACCCAACCGAGCTGGTATACTATGGCCATGTACAACGCCTCTGCTGCTTTGTCGGCCGACATTTGCGCGAGTCATGGTATTGACCCGCTCAGAACGGGTTGGTGGCCCTGGCTGGCAACTACTAATTACAATACATCTTCCATCCCCGGAGCCTGTACCCGGGTGAAAGGACATCAGCATTATCCCAGCCAGACACATACAGATCCCGGGCAATACTGGGACTGGGATCTGTACTACAAACTTATCAACCCGGCCCCTGCGGCCACGATGCTCACCTCGGCCAGCGGAATTTTTTTTGACACCGGCGGATCCGGCGGAAACTATACAGATGATGAACGCGTTGTATGGACCATTGCCCCTCCCAACGCCAGTTCAGTCACCCTCACCTTCAGCGCATTTAGTGTAGAGAACACCTGGGATTATCTTTTTATCTACGACGGAAATTCTGTCAATAGTCCTTTGATTGGTATGTATACAGGCTCCAACTCTCCGGGCACAATACTGTCCACCGGCAGCAGCATGACGATTGAATTCAGGTCTGACTGTTCCACAAACGATGCCGGCTGGAACGCCACCTGGAATTCCTCCGCCTCTGCCCCGCCCTCCAACTTGACGGTACAACAGAGCAGCTGTCCTTCACTGGGTGTAACCCTTAACTGGAGCAATACCGGCAACGGCTGGTATGCAGATGTTTCCACAGACCCTAACTTCACCGTTTATTATAACAAAAACGTTTCCAATACCACCAGCTCCGCCTGTCCGGGCAGCTTTTGCGAATACCCTTCGTGCAACACCTACCTGCAGTTTGAACCCAATACTACCTACTACTGGAGAATCTGGGATGGAATCTCACAAACTTACGGCACACCGTTTACCACTCCCGTTTGTGCCACCACGGATAATAATTGCTCGGGGAGCATCGATGATTCAGGAGGGCCCAACGGCAACTACGGAAGTAACGAAGATTATACTTTTACCATATCTCCGCCGAATGCCGGAAGTATAAGTATTAATTTTTCCGCATTTGACCTCGAGAACGGGTTCGACTCACTCTATATTCATGATGGTCCGAACGTAAATGCTCCCTTGCTGGGCGCATGGACCGGGTCCATCAGCCCCGGTATAGTGAATTCTTCCGGCGGAAACATGACGCTGCATTTCGTATCCGATCCACTGGTGAATAACACAGGTTTCAGTGCTGTATGGAGTTGTACACAGGTAACCGGAACAAATGACCTACCTGCTCTTTTCCTGAATACCTACCCGAATCCGATAATGCCAGGGGAAGATCTGTTCATTCAAACATCAGTGAGCGGAATGGCTGATATTACTCTCTCCGACATTTCAGGAAAAATTGTTCTCCGCTACCGCATGGAACTCAATACCGGAGACAATGCAATGATCCTGCCCTTGCTGGCCGGAGGCAGTTACGTTCTCGATATCCACATGAACGGCTCGAGCCGGAGATTTCCGGTGCTGATCAGATAATTTCATCCTATTTATCTGACTATTCAGCCCTCTTGCTGATCTATTAGGCGAAAGACTTTTGTTTTCACCTTTCTCCCCGTTAGATTTGAGGAAAACCAGGCTCTATGAAAAAGATCTTTACGACGATCATTTCGTTCATCACACTATCCGCTGCGGCTCAGTGGGTAAATCAGAATTCCGGCGTAACCCAGGAATTGAAAGGAGTATTCTTTGTGGATCAAACCACAGGATGGGCAGTAGGAAACCAGGGAACCCTTCGCTACACGAATAACGGCGGAACCAACTGGACTTCCCAGGTTTCGAACACCACCTGGAACCTTTGGGATATTTTTTTCGTTAATTCTCAGGTAGGTTTTGCCTGCGGAGCAAACGGAACGATCATTAAAACCATTAATGGCGGAACCAACTGGACTACACTTACCACCGGTACTACTACCGAAATGCTCAGCATTTTCTTTCTGGATGCAATGAACGGTATCTGCGTTGGAAGGGGAGGAAATATGATTGGCACCATCAATGGAGGAACCAGCTGGAATCCGCTGACCTCCGGCGTTACGGAAGATCTTTATCATATTCAGTTTGTGAGCGCATCGGAGGGATATATGTGCGGCGTAAACGGCGTTTTTCTTAAGTCAGTGAATGCCGGAATTACCTGGACTCCGCAAACTACTTCTACAACCGACACCCTGCAGGCACTTCATTTCAGTGCATCCGGAAACGGCTATGTTGCGGGACAAGGAGGGCATGTTCGTTTTACTGACGGTGCCGGAACGTTTACATCTGTCAATACACCAAATAACAAATCAATGAACGATGTTCACTTTGTTTCCAATACAAGAGGATGGGTCGTGGGAGATTCCGGAAAAATTTATACTACATCCAACGGCGGGACAAACTGGACACTTCAAACATCACTCACAACCCAGCGACTCAACGCCGTGCATTTTCCAAATGACACTACCGGATGGTGTGTCGGAAAGAACGGTATTATCCGCAAACTGCAATTTACAAACGTGAATCCTGGATGGTCTGAAAACAACAGCCTGAAGATTTCGGCCCGTGTGTTTCCTAACCCTACCACCGGAACTATTCATCTGAGTTATACCATGAATGCAGCCGGAACCGTAATGGTTGCCGTTGTAGATCTGCTAGGAAAGGAAACACTGATTGTAAAGGATCAGAAATCAGTGAGCGGGCAAAATCACCTTTACCTGGATCTGAACGAGCTGAACTTAAAGAAAGGCGCTTATTTTGTAAAAATCCGCAGTGGAAGCAGTGTTTCTTACGCGAAAGTGCTCTACCAATAATAGACTGTCATTCTGAGCGAGTCTGCGTCAGCAGACGAGACGAAGAACCAAAGCCCCGGAAGAGTTGGAGCTTCCGGGGCGAGACCAATTAACCAATTAAACCAACTATTGTTTTTACCGGATGAAAACGCTGGCCGCGGCCACACCGGTATTAAAATTCAGTGAAGCGGAAGTCTGGATCACGCCGTCAGAATGAATTTCCAGAACGATCTCCTTACGCTCCCCCTTCGTATTCCAGGCTTCAATGCTGACCTGGTTATTTCTGGGAATTTCAACTTCAAATTTCTCATCCGCACGGAGAACATATTTCTCAACTACCGTCAGCATTCCGTTCTCAAATACAGTGTACCGTACAGTTAAATCCGCGCTCTCTCCGTAAACGGAGTACTTCACCAGCGCAGGAGAAGTATTTACAGGAGTTTGGGTAATACTGTTTTGCGGTGCCGGGCTGTTCTTTTCACAGGATGTGAAGCCGGCGGCAAGTACGAGAAGAACAAAAAACACAAGAATGGATACAAGAACCTTTTTCATTTTTAAAGACCTTTAATTCGGGCGCAAAAGTAATACAATCAGGCCCAGAAAGCAAGATTCGTCGATAAAATAACAGCTTTTATCGAATAAATTTAAATACTTGTCTGATTTTCAATGTAATGGGCTCAGCGCACGGATTCCTCCGTAATACCCCGTCTTTCTTTTACGGCGTTCCGCCCTTTTCCATTTTTTCTTGTGTGCCTTGTTCTTCTTCTTCAGCAATTTGCTTGTTTCCTTGCTGCTTTCGGTGGGACGGAGCTTGTTTGGCCCGCCGCAGGAGAGCAGCAGGAACGAGAACAATCCGATACACAGCACTGTGAGACGCATGGTGCCGAAAAATAAGTACTACTTTTATACGGTGAATATCACTTAAGGGTAATAATATTAACATGCCTTCCATGCAACCTTCCCGGGTTTTTGATCTTTTAAAGCGTTTACAGGAAAAGTTTCCGAAAGAAGACGCGCTTGCTGCAAAAGAAAACGGAGCCTGGAGAAAATGGTCTACCACTGAATTTACGGAAACGGTGGATCATCTGGCTTCCGGACTCTTGCTGGCCGGATTGGGCAAGGGAGACCGGATCGGGATTATCTCCAACAACCGTCCGGAATGGAATATTGCAGATTACGCCACGCAGCGGATTGCCGCAGTTTCCGTTCCCATTTATCCCACCATTTCCGAGACCGACCTGGCTTTTATTCTTAAGGACGCGGAAGTGAAACTGATCTTCGTTTCGTCGGAAGATCTTTACCAAAAAGTGAAGAGTGTGGCCACTGTGGCTGCACCGCAGATGTCTGTTTACTGCTTCAATACCATTCCCGGATCCTTGCACTGGACCGAGCTTACCGCCTCCGGAAAGTCGCACCCCCAGAAGGATAAGATCGAAGCCCTTTCCGCAGCCGTAAACAGCAATGATCTTTTTACGATTCTTTATACTTCCGGCACCACCGGTGTCCCCAAGGGTGTGATGCTCTCCCACGCCAACCTGCTCAGCAACTGCATGGCCACAGAAAGTCTTGCGCCGTTCCGTTCGGACTGGCGGGCACTCTCTTTCCTGCCGCTCAATCACGTATACGAACGCATGCTGAATACCTTATATATATACCTCGGCATCTCGATCTATTACGCTGAATCCCTGGAAACCATTGGCGAGAACCTGAAAGAAGTGAAGCCACAGATATTTGTTACCGTACCCAGGCTGCTGGAAAAGGTGTATGATAAAATTGTTGCCAAGGGCGCTGAACTAAGCGGTGTTAAAAAGAAACTATTCTTCTGGGCACTGAACCTCGGCCTGCAATTTGAGCTGGAAGGTAAGAGCGCATGGTATTCCATGCAGCTTTCCCTCGCCAATAAACTGATTTTTTCAAAATGGAGGGAGGCACTGGGAGGCAATATTGTAGCCGTATGTTCAGGAGGTGCCGCCCTGCAGCCCCGACTCGCCCGTGTTTTCAATGCGGCACAGATCAAGGTTTTGGAAGGATACGGACTTACTGAAACCTCTCCGGTTGTAGCCGTGAATACATTTTGGCCGGGAGGAATGAAATTCGGTACCGTAGGACCTGTTATAGAAAAAGTAGAAGTGAAACTCGCCGATGACGGAGAGATCCTTGTCAAAGGACCCAACGTAATGCTGGGATACTATAAACGGCCCGACCTTACCGCAGAAGTGATGGATACAAACGGGTATTTCCGCACCGGTGATATCGGCACTTTCATCGACGGAAAATTCCTTAAAATTACTGACCGTAAAAAGGAAATCTTTAAAACTTCAGGCGGCAAATACATTGCCCCGCTTGCCATTGAGAACAAGCTGAAAGAATCGCCATTTATAGAACAAGCCATGGTGATTGGGGAAGGGCAGAAATTCCCCTCGGCTTTCATTACACCCACCTTTGCCGCCCTGGAATCCTGGGCTCAGAAAAAAGGCATTAATATAAATGACCGTTTAGTGCTGGTGGAACATCCTGAAGTAAAAGCCCTGTTCCGCCAGGAGGTGGAAAAAGCGAATACGCACCTTGCCCAGTACGAAAAGATTAAGCGGGAAGCCGTGCTGCCCGCAGAATGGTCTGTGAACGGTGGAGAACTCACCCCGAAACTCTCCCTGAAAAGAAAAGTGATCTTAGAAAAAAACAAGTCGGTGTACGACCGCATTTACGCAGAGTAAACGATGACCCGAAATATCAGGAAAGTAGCCGTGCTGGGAAGCGGCGTGATGGGTTCCCAGATTGCATGTCATTTTGCAAATACGGGAGTTGAAGTCCTTCTTCTGGACATTCCTGCACCCGGATCTGCTCCGGATAACCTATCTGCAAGAAACAAAATAGTAAACGAAGCGCTGGCCAACGCGCTCAAAATGTCACCCTCCCCGATTTACCGGAATGCATTCGCCGGCCGAATTCAAACGGGCAACCTTGAAGATGATTTTGCACGCATCAGCAATTGCGACTGGATCATCGAGGTGGTGGTAGAGCGGCTCGATATAAAAAAACAAGTATTTGAAAAAGTAGAAGCCCATCGCCGTCCGGGCAGCCTGGTTACCTCCAATACCTCCGGCATCCCGATTCAGCTTATGACCGAAGGCCGTAGCGATGACTTCAGGAAAAATTTCTGCGGAACACATTTTTTCAATCCTCCCCGCTATCTGCGCCTTCTCGAAATCATTCCCACCTCTTTTACCGACAAAGAGGTGATTTCCTTTCTGATGGAATATGGAGAACTGCACCTCGGTAAAACCACTGTACTCTGCAAAGACACACCGGCCTTTATTGCTAACCGGGTGGGAGTATACAGCATCATGTCGCTCTTTCATACGGTGGAGCAAATGGGTCTAACCATTGAAGAAGTAGACAAACTGACCGGACCGGTGCTGGGCCGGCCCAAATCCGCCACCTTCCGCACGTGTGATGTGGTAGGTCTGGACACCCTGGTTCATGTGGCGAACGGCCTTGAAAAAAATCTTCCGGACGACGAGGCGCGCGCCTTGTTCACCCTTCCCGGTTTCATTCGCAAAATGACGGAGAATAACATGCTGGGTGCTAAAACCGGTAAAGGTTTTTACTACAAACCAAAAGGAGCCTCCAAAGATGAAATACAGGTACTGGATCTTTCCAAAGGAGGTTACCGGGCCCGGCAGAAAGTAAAATTTGCCACACTGGAAGCCGCAAAACCCGTAGAGGATCTGCGGCAGCGCATGAAGATTCTGATCAGCGGAAAAGACAAAGCAGGCGATTTTTACCGGCCCAGTTTTGCCGGTTTATTCTCCTATGTATCACATCGCATACCCGAAATCGCCGACGAGATTTACAAGATCGATGATGCTATGCGATCGGGCTTTGGCTGGGAACTGGGACCATTTGAATGCTGGGATGTTTTCGGCGTGAAGGAAACAGTAGAGATGATGAAAGCCAACAACGTGAAAGTAGCCCCGTGGATAGATTCAATGCTCGCCGGCGGAAATTCATCCTTCTACCGCCTGCACAACGGAAGAAAAGAATTCTATGACCCTTCGGTAAAAACATATCAACCCATCCCCGGAACGGAAGATTTCCTCTTCCTCGACATCCTTCGCGGAGAAAAAACGGTATGGAAAAATGCCGGAGTTACCCTTACCGATACCGGCGACGGAATACTCAACCTTGAATTTCATACCAAGATGAATTCCATCGGCGGCGAGATCATCCAGGGCATCAACACCGCCATTGAAAAAGCTGAAAAAGAATTCAGCGGACTGGTCATATCCAACGAAGGACAAAATTTCTCGGCAGGCGCTAATGTTGGAATGATCTTCATGTTCGCCGTGGAACAGGAGTGGGACGAACTGAATCTGGCCATCCGGATGTTTCAGAATACCATGATGCGTATACGTTACTCTTCCGTTCCTGTGGTGGTGGCTCCGCATAATCTCGCGCTTGGCGGTGCCTGCGAAATGAGTATGCATTCGGATCGTGTGGTAGCGCATGCAGAATGTTATATGGGTCTCGTGGAATTCGGCGTAGGATTAATTCCCGGCGGTGGGGGAACCAAAGAGTTCGCCCTGCGTCTTTCAGATGAAATCCGCGATGGGGATGTAGAACTCAATGCCTTCCGGAACCGCTTTCTCACCATCGGACAGGCCAGGGTGGGAACCTCTGCCTACGAGGCTTTTGACCTCGGATACCTTCGCAACGGAAATGATCTGGTAGTAGTATCCCGTCAGCGCTTACTCACTGAAGCAAAAAAGCAATGCAAAATGCTTGCGGATGCCGGTTATACACAACCCCAGCCTCGAAAAGACATACGGGTGCTTGGAAAACAAGGACTGGGTTTGGCCTATCTCGGTGCCAACTCCATGCTGCACGGCCATTATATCTCAGAACACGACGTCAAAATTTCCCAAAAGCTGGCCTGGGTACTCTGCGGCGGCGATCTCTCGGCACCAACCAAAGTGAGCGAACAATACCTCCTGGACCTCGAACGCGAAGCCTTCCTTTCTCTTTGCGGAGAACGAAAAACCCTTGAACGAATCCAAAGTATTCTGACCGGAGGGAAGGTGCTCCGGAACTAGACGAAAAAGCCTCATCCCCGGTCAAAGCCGGGTTATTCACCGACCTGTTGAAAAACCTGCGTTTTTTAACCGACTGATAATCTGTGATTTATATCAATCTTCGAATTAAGGTGCATCCTTTTTGACTCGTTGATTGTCAATCAGATAGTAGGAAGATCATTATTTAAAAACAGCAGATTTTCGTACATTTAAAGGTTGATTCGTTCATCATTTTTAGAACCATAAGCCCCATGGTCGAAGTTATAACGGCATTGCGTAAAGGAGCGGTGATTTCGCTCACACTGCTCTATGTCTTTTCCGGTGTACGTGCACAAAATAAATCCGGAAACTGGAGTGTATCCAAACCATTCCGTCAATCTGCCTTTATTGAGAATAAGGATCAGTTCCGGGGACAGAACGGGCTTCCTGAAGTTCCGGTGCAGTTTGGAATTTCTAATGATGGAGTAGACATTTTCCTCAGCAAGAACGGAATTACCTACCGGCATTTTGAAAAAGTTTCAAAAGATTATTCAGGAACTCCTACCGGAAAGCGGTTGAAGGGACAAACCAAATGGGAAGCCGTTCCGCATTATGTTCATGTTCGTTTCGCCGGAGCTAATCCCAATTGCATTGCCACTCCCGAACAAGCCCTTGCATGGTATTACACTTACTCGCATCCTGACGATGACAACAAGGGGCTGAAGTGCAGCGCCTTCAAAAAAGTGATTTACAAAAATCTTTATCCCGGCATTGACATAGAATACACTGTACACGAACAGGGGGGAATAAAATATTCCTTCATTGTTCATCCCGGCGCAGATCCTTCCGTTATCCGCCTGGAATATTCCGGCGAAGTTGATCAATTGGAACTGGAGAATGGAAACCTGCTGATCCGTTCAGCCGGGGTGGGAAACATTACGGACCATCAACCGGTTTCCTTCATGCAGTCGGGAAACACTCCCGTGAGTTCCTCTTACGTATTGTCAGGAAATTCCATCACTTTTAAGCTGGGAAAATACAACACAGCCGGAACACTGATCATTGACCCCTGGACGTCTCCCACCGCTTTTACCGGTTTTCAGGGCGCTTATGAAGTGGATTATGATCAGAACGGAAATCAATGGGTTTATGGCGGTGCTTACCCCTGGCAGGTAATCAAATACAACAACGCCGGCGTTCAGCAATGGGTTTTCACCTGCAATGCCTTCAACCCTACCTGGAGTTATTATTTCGGTGACTTCTGCGTTGATCCTGTAAGCGGAAGTGCCTACATGGTAGAGTCCATCAACACAGGAATCGGAGGAGAAATCATCAAGATCAACACCAACGGAATACTGGTGATCGTATTCCCCGGGAATGTGATGCTGGAAGAAATGTGGAGAATAGCTTACAATGGCTGTACGGACAAGCTGGTGATCGCCGGAGGCGGAGTTTCACAAACCAACCAGGCCTGCCTGATCGACACTTCGCTCACCTCCGGATTCGCAGCGTTTAATGTATGCAGTACGAATGAGATTGCCCATGACATGTGTTACCTGGCACTGGATAATGCCAACCAGGCCTATATGCACACCACCAACTGGGGCAACCCGGCACTGAATAACCGGTTGCTAAAAATGCCGGCCAATACACTTACTCCCACCACCTGGATGGTTGCAACCAACTACACTTATCAGGAAGGAGGGAACCTGACCTATATCAACGGAGGTGGTTCTCAGTCGAATGGTCACAACGGAATTGCGGTAAGTCCGAACTTTATTTACACCTGCGACGGCGCCGATCTTAAAAAATGGGATAAAACCACCGGCGCGCTTATCCTCTCTGTGAATATTGCACCTACTCCCAGAACATGCGGAGGAATGGCCGTTGACAATTGTGATAATATTTTTATCGGCGTTCAGAATAATATCCGTGTGTACGATGTGAATCTCACCCTCCAGCAAACCATTCCCGCAACCGCTGTTGTTTACGATGTTCGCCTGAACGGCAGCCTCATCCACGTTTCCGGAAACAACTTCGCGCAAACAATTACCAATCCCATCACCTGTAACCAAAGTCTGAACCTGACGGTAACATCCACCGGCTCGTCCTGTTCATCCAACTCGGGAACCGCTACTGTTGTTGTTACCGGTGGATCCGGGCCCTATTCCTACGTGTGGAATCCGGGAGGGCAAACCACGGCAACAGCAACAGGACTTTCTTCCGGAACCTACACAGTTACCGTTACGGATGCATCCTGCATTGCACTTGTTCAAACAGCCACTGTAACCGTTACCAACTCCGGTGGTCTTACCGTAACAACGCAGCAAAATAATCTTGCATGCGCCAGCAGCACCAATGGGAGCGCTACTGTAACCGTTACCGGCGGTCAGTCGCCTTACACCTATGCATGGAATCCCTCCGGGCAAACAACCGCAACCGCAACGGGACTTGGTCCGGGAACCTACACCTGTACCATCACGGACGCATCCGGCTGTACCGTAACACAAACATTCACGATTACTGCACCTCCGGCTCTGGCCAATACCACTGCCACCACACCGGCTAACTGTGGCAGCAATAACGGAAGCGCCTCGGTAACTGCCAGCGGCGGAACGGGACCTTATACTTATGCCTGGTCTAGTGGCGGAACTGCGGCAACGGAAACCGGACTATCTGCCGGAACATACACCGTAACCGTAACCGATGCCAACGGATGTACCATGACAGCAACTGTTACGGTAACGAGTTTGGGCGGTGGTCCAACGGTAGCGATAGCCTCTCAAACCAATCCTTCCTGTTCTAATTCCTCAAACGGAACAGCAACAGTGAACGTTACAACGGGGAACGCTCCCTATACCTATGCTTGGTCTCCCGGCGGAGGAACAGCTGCCACCGGAACAGGGCTCGCTGCAGGAACCTATACTGTTACAGTTACGGATGCCAACGGATGTATAGCCACTATTACTGTAACTGTTACCGCACCTCCACCTGTAACTGCTACCACATCAAATGTACCTGCCAATTGCAATTCAAGTGACGGAAGCGCCAGTGTAACCGCAGGCGGTGGAACAGGGCCTTACACCTACTCCTGGTCAAGTGGCGGAACCGGCAGCACCGAAACCGGACTTGCTTCCGGAACATACACCGTAACTATTACTGATGCGAATGGCTGTACACTGACCGCCACCGCCAACGTACCCGTTCTAAATGGTCCTACTGCCATTGCCAGCGGGAACACCATCATCATGGCCGGAAATTCAACCAATCTGACTGCCACCGGCGGCGGAAATTACCAGTGGAGTCCGGCCTCAGGGTTATCCTGCACCACCTGCCCCAATCCGGTAGCAACACCCAGCGTGACTACTCAGTACTGCGTAATCGTAACGGATGCCTCAGGTTGTTCGGATTCTGCCTGTGTATATGTTGTGGTCGAATATCCTTGTCCTACCGCAGCAGACTTCACCGTCCCCAATGCCTTTTCTCCGAACAAAGACGGCAAGAACGACATCTTTATACTACAGGGTCTCGGACTTTGCCTTGTAGAATTCAAAATGGTGATCTATGACCGCTGGGGTGAGAAAGTGTGGGAAACGGAGAATGTGAATACCGGGTGGGACGGAACCTTTAAAGGAAAGCCACTGGATCCTCAGGTTTTTGTGTACTACATCAGTGCTAAGTTTTTAAATAATAATGAAGAGTTCATTAAAAAAGGTAATGTAACCTTGATGCGCTAATCTCCAAACATTCACTATCATGAAAAAGATCGTTCTATTCGCTGCAGTTCTTTTATTCTCGGCAGCTCACGCACAACAGACTTGCTATCAGAACCCGTCTGTTGAGGGTCCGTCTGCACCACACGTGGTACCGGCTCCATGGCAGGCTTGTTACGGATCACCTGATACTCAACCCGGACAATGGGGCATTACCCTTCCTCCGTCGAACGGAACCGGTTATGTGAGTTTCCTTCATTCCGGAAATTCTGTGAACGGCTACAGCGAGGGAATGACCCAGTTGCTCGTTCCGGCTATGGTGGCCAATACTACCTATTCATTTACGGTAGACCTGGCCTATTCCCCGATTTATAATACTGCCAGTCCTGGCAATTGCTACAGTTCACTGCAGATCTGGGGTGGTAATTCCGCCTGTGCGCAAACAGAACTTCTATGGCAATCAGGTCCGTTCACACATCCCAACTGGCAAACATATAACGTAACATTTACCCCCACCGGTAACTGGACGTACATTGCCTTTGAACCATATTATATCACACCCTGCACCGGTTATATCAATTGCCTTCTGGATAATATTTCCTGTATTGCACCGGTGAACGGTAACGTTACGGGCACAGCCGCTCTGTGTGCAAACACCTGTGACGGAACCGTTACGGCGAATCCCTCTTCCGGTACACCTCCCTACACCTACCTTTGGACTCCAGGAAACTACACAACTCAAACAGTAACCGGTCTTTGTGCCGGTACCTACTCCTGCGTAATTACGGACGCAAATTCTCAGACCGTTACCGGCTCCTTTACGGTAACTGCTCCTCCCCCTGTTGCGCTCACTGCCACTTCCACAAACATTCTTTGTTTCGGACAGTGTACTGGAACTGCCAGCGCCAATGGATCCGGTGGTACCGGAACACTTGGCTACAGTTGGAGCAACAGTTCTACAACGCAAAGTCTGACAGGATTATGTCAGGGAACCTACACCGTGACGATGACAGATGCCAATGGGTGTTCGATAACCAGTTCAGTCACCATAACGGAACCACCACTACTCACTTCATCAGCAACGTTTACAGATGTCACGTGCTTTGGAGCGGCTAACGGAACGGCGAGTGTAACGGCCAGCGGCGGTACTTCGGGATATACCTATTCGTGGAGTCCTTCAGGAGGCAATCAATCCACCGCCAGTAACCTGGGACCAAACACCTACACGGTTACGGTAACAGACGCCAACGGCTGCACAAGTACCAGCACTGTCACAATTATTCAACCGACTCAATTGATTACTACCAGCAACGGGTCATCTGTTCCCTGTGCAGGTTCATGTACCGGAATTGGCACCACCTCTGCATCCGGCGGAACGGGAAACCTCACCTACTCCTGGTCGCCGGGAAATATGACCACCACAAACCCGACCGGTTTATGCGCCGGCACCTATACGGTAACTGTAACCGATGCCAACGGATGTACTTCCACGGATACCATTCAGGTAGTACAGCCGCCGGCAATTTTGCTTTCTACTACCGTGCAGGATGCTTCCTGTAACGAATCAAATGGAAATGCAACCGTTACTGCCACCAACGGAAATGCACCGTACTCCTATTCCTGGTCTCCCAGCGGTGGAACAGCTGCCACAGGAACAGGACTGGGAGCAGGAACCTACACAGTTACCGTTACCGATGCCACCGGCTGCACCTCAACCGCAACAGCCACGGTCATTGACAACAGTCCGACCGCTACCATCAGTCCAACTATAGTAATCATGGCCGGTAATAATACTGCACTTACTTCTACTGGTGGAGGTGTCTATTCCTGGTCTCCAACGAATAATCTTTCATGTACGGATTGCCCCAATCCCACAGCAAATCCTACTGTTACTACCCAGTATTGCGTAACCATAACAGACCAGAACGGGTGTACCGATTCGCAGTGTACCTATGTAATTGTGGAATATCCCTGCCCCATTGACGAAAATTTTGGGGCACCCAATGCCTTCTCTCCAAACAAGGACGGGAAGAATGACATTTTCCTTGTTCAGGGTATGGGACTGTGTTTCAAGGACTTTGTACTTACAGTCTACGACCGCTGGGGTGAAAAAGTGTTTGAAACCACCAATCCGAATACCGGTTGGGACGGAACTTATAAAGGGAAGCCACTAGATCCCGGAGTTTACGTCTATTATATAAGCACCACTTTAGTTGGTACGAGTACAGCTATTGAAAAGCGGGGCAATGTAACTTTGATGCGGTAATCCTATGTTTAGAACGTTCTTAGCCTTTTCCGCAGTTTTAGGTCTGTTTCCTCTGAATTCGTGGGCGCAGAGTACCTGCAATTATATCAACGGAAAACCCGGCACCTGCCAGTCACCCGCCCCGAAAATTGTAAATCCCACTCCAACGAACGGGAACGGAGTGCTTGGCGCGACATACGATTTCCAAAAATGCGGATTGAATTTCGTGCAGTCCAGTGTAAAGCTGGGACAGCGGTACACGATTTCCTGTTGTCCGAATACAGTTGGTGCTGCCCAGCCCGCCACCTTCGCCATTGCCGGTATACCCGGAACGGCTGTAATTGAGCGCGCATACCTATGGGCCGGTACTTCCGGAAACGGAATTGCTATAACAGCCAGCATTACAAACCCACTCGCGGCGAACCAGAATTTTCCTATGACCATTGTAGGACAGGATCAGGATAAGTGCTGGGGATTTACAGGAACGTACACCTATCGTGCGGACGTTACCAGCATCATTGCCGGAAACGGGAATTACATTATCAGTGGTCTTCCAACCAGTACCACACAAAGCGGAAATGATACCGACGGAGCCACGCTGATGATCATTTATTCCGATGCGTCTCAAACCTGGCAGGGGGAAATACACATCTGGGACGGATGCCTTGTGGGCATCGGAACCTTTGAAACAACCAATATCACGGGGTTCAATGCCTGTGCCAATTCACAAAACGGAGTCGGGTTCATCTGCTCGGCGGATCATCAGCAGATCAATTCAGGATTTGTGATCAACGGAGGCGCCCCATTCACCATTGGCATGACAGAAGACTGGTACAACTATATTTCCGCGCCCACCAATGTCACCGCCGGACAAACTACTTCGAATTTTCAGATACAGGCCAGCGGAGACTGTTTCAACTGGATGGTGGCCGGATTGTATTTTCAAACGGTTGGATGTACCACCTGTTGTACGCCCACCGGTACCCTCACGGTGTCCCCTACTGTAACTACCTCCAATTGTAATCCTTGTACAGGCACAGCAACCGCCAATCCCAGCGGAGGACAGGCGCCTTACAGCTATACCTGGAATACGATACCTGCACAAACCACACAAACTGCCACAGGACTTTGTCCGGGTTCATACGTTGTGAATGTTGTGGACGGATCCTGCAATACCGGAACGGACACCGTCATTATTCTGCCATCGGCTCCTGTGACCGCCACTACCAGTTTCACCGATGTACTTTGTTTCGGCGGCACTACCGGAACGGCAACAGCGAATCCGGGCGGAGGAACTGCCCCGTTTACCTATTCCTGGAGTCCTTCCGCGCAAACAGGACAAACAGCATCCGCGCTTGCAGCAGGAGTATACACTGTAACGATTACGGATGCGGCCGGGTGTACAGTCACCGCCACGGTAACAGTGAATCAGCCCACGCAATTACTCAATGCCGCCAACTCACTTACCGGAGTTACCTGCGGCGGTTATACAGACGGAACGGCCACAACTGGCGGAAGCGGCGGTACGAGTCCGTACACCTATTCCTGGAATCCGGGAGGACAAACCGCGCAAAATGCCACAGGAATGGCGGCAGGCACCTATACCGTAACCGTGACGGATGCCAACGGGTGCACGGCAACCGATACAGTAATTATTGCTTCGCCTCCGCTGATGCTTCTCACTACCGGCACAACCGACGCTTCCTGCAATGAAGCCAACGGAGAAGCCACTATTGCCGCAAGCAATGGCCCCGGACCATTTACCTTCCTGTGGAGCCCGAGTTCCCAAACTGATTCTCTTGCCACCGGACTGGCGGCCGGAGTTTATACTGTGCTGGTAACGGATGCCAACGGCTGTACGCTTACCACCACTGTTACCGTAGTAGATAACAGTCCTGTTGCTACCATCAGCCCAACGGTAATAATTATGGCCGGCAATAACACCACCATTATTTCCACCGGAGGCGGCACCTACACCTGGTCGCCCACCAATAATCTTTCCTGTTCTGATTGTCCGAGCCCCGTGGCAAATCCAACTGTAACCACGCAGTATTGCGTAACGGTAACCGACCAGAACGGATGCACCGATTCGCAGTGTACGTATGTTATTGTTGAATATCCTTGTCCGGTTGATGAAGATTTCGGTGCACCGAACGCGTTTTCTCCGAACAAAGACGGCAAAAATGATATTTTCATTGTACAGGGGATGGGACTTTGTTTCAAGGATTTCATTCTTGTTGTGTATGATCGTTGGGGAGAAAAAGTGTTCGAAACCAATAATCCGAATACTGGATGGGACGGAACATACCGCGGAAAAGTTTTGGATCCGCAGGTGTTCAGCTATTATATATCCACTACCCTTGTGGGCAGTGATAAGCCCATTGTGAAACGAGGAAACGTAACATTGATACGGTAATTATTAAACTTACGAGTGATGAAAGCCAAGAAGATGATTCCTGTACTAACAACCGCCATGGTATCGGCAGCCTGCTTGCTTTTTACGGGCGTGAACGCACAGGATATCCATTTTTCCCATTATAACGAAGCGCCGCTGACGCTGAATCCGGCGCTTTGCGGTGTTTCTTATAACTACCGGGCCGCTGTGCTGTACAGAGATCAGTGGAGAAGCGTAACGGTGCCGTATGTAACCTACGGAGGCTCGTTTGAAGCAAGAATCAAACTCAATGCCTGGGAAAAGGTGGGAAATAATCTTACCCAGATTTATAAAAAAGCATTTCGGAAAGTAGCGGCCGGCCTCGCATTTTACAACGACCGCGCAGGTGACGGTGCGCTAAGTACCATACACGCGAATTTTTCACTCTCTACCCGCGTGCAGATCGACGATTATACTTTTGTAGCAGCCGGCGTTCAGGGAGGGATCATTCAGAAAAAAGTAGATTTCTCAAAGTTCATCTGGCCGGATCAGTTTGTAGGCACAGGATATGATACCGGTGTGGATCCCGGGGAAAATTTCAATTCCAGCAGTTTCATACACGGTGATTTCAGCGGGGGAATTCTCTACGCTTACGATCGTGGTGAAAAGGCCATCCGCGCCAATAACGAATTGCGTTTTGATGCCGGCATCTCTGCCTTTCACATTAACCAACCGACGCAACGATGGCTCGGAGGTTCCAGCGAAAAACTGGGTATGCGTTACGTAATTCATACGAAGTGTCTTTTCGGGATTAAGAACTCTACGATCTCGGTTTATCCCAGTTTTGTATTCATGCTTCAGGGACGTCAGAAAGAGATTCTGTTCGGAAGCCTGCTGCGCTATCACTTTAAGGACGATTCCAAGTTCACCGGCTACATCAAAGCCACACATGCCGGCTTCGGAGCACATTACCGGAACCGGGATGCTCTGATTCCCAGCGCCTTTATCGAGTTCGGTACGGTGGCTATCGGAATGAGCTATGATGTGAACTTGTCAAAACTCCACTACGCGAGCCAGTACAAGGGAGGCTTTGAGGTGTTTCTCCGCTTTAACGGAGCTACCCCCTTCATTTACCAGAATGCGCCCTCCTTCTAAGCGCCGCCGGTACGTTTGATAACCTTTCAAACTCCTCAGTTTCAACAGCACGGGATGCAGTAACCTGTTAACAACCTGTTATTAAGTAGAGCCCCCCTAAACCCTTGATTTCCTGTAATTTTAGACTCATTACGGGTACCTATGAGGATTACTTATTACGGTCATTCCTGCTTTGGAGTAGAGGTGGCCGGCAAACATCTTTTATTTGATCCCTTTATCTCCGGGAACCCCCTCACCAAGGGAAAGCTGGATGCATCCAGGGTGCCTGCAGATTACATCCTGCTGTCTCACGGGCATGAAGATCATATTGCCGATGCCGTAAGTATTGCCTTGCGCACCAGTGCCACTTGCATTTGCTCCTGGGAAATCAGCGTGTGGCTGGGGAAGCAGGGGGTGGAGAAGACACATCCCATGAATACCGGTGGAAAATGGTTATTTGATTTCGGAAAGGTTAAATGTGTGAATGCCGTGCATTCCTCGGGTTTGCCTGACGGCACTTACGGAGGTAATCCGATGGGGTTTATCGTTGAGTCGGGTGGGAAAAACTTTTATTATTCCGGTGATACCGCGCTTTCGTACGACATGAAACTCATCGGAGAATACCGGAAGATTGATTTCGCATTTCTTCCTGTCGGGGATAATTTTACCATGGGAATTGACAACGCCATCATTGCAACAGAGTTCATTCGCTGCAAGGATATCATTGCCATGCATTTTGACACGTTCGGGTATATAAAAATCAACCATCAGGAGGCTCAGAGCAAATTTGAGCGTGCCGGCTGTAAACTCCATTTGCCGGAAATAGGAGAAACCATAGAGAAATAAAAAAAAGAAATGGGAAAGATCATTGCTATTGCGAATCAGAAAGGGGGAGTAGGAAAAACCACCACCTCCATCAACCTAGCAGCCGGCCTTGCCGTGCTGGAGCATAAGACCCTCATAGTGGATGCAGATCCCCAGGCGAATTCCACCAGCGGTGTGGGATTCGATCCGCGAAACGTCAAGACAAGCATTTACGAATGCATCATCGAAGGATTAAACCCGAAGGATATCATTCTGCAAACATCTACCCCTAACCTGGATATTCTTCCTGCACATATTGATCTCGTAGGCGCAGAAATAGAAATGATCAATATGCCGAACCGGGAGAAGATGATGCGAAAGGCGCTGGAAAAGATCAAGAATGATTATGAATTCATTATTATTGACTGTTCACCTTCGCTGGGGCTGATCACGGTGAATGCACTCTCCGCAGCCGATTCGGTTATCATTCCCGTTCAATGTGAATATTTCGCGCTGGAGGGGCTCGGGAAACTGCTCAACACCATCAAGATTGTGCAGCAGCGACTGAATCCTGATCTGAACATTGAAGGCATCCTGCTGACCATGTATGATATCCGTCTCCGCCTGAGCAACCAGGTGGTGGAAGAAGTAAAAACCCACTTTCAGCAAATGGTGTTTGATACCATCATCCAGCGAAATACAAAGCTCGGAGAAGCTCCCAGCTACGGGGAAACCATCATCATGCACGACGCTTCAAGTAAGGGTGCCATCAACTACCTTAATCTTGCAAGAGAAATTTTACAGAAAAATGAATTAACCCGCATGAAGGATTCCGACAAGGTGATCAATGTGGAGAATGTAAAAATGAACTAATGACAAAGAAATCAGCCCTCGGTCGCGGCCTTGGCGCACTGCTGGAGAATGCAGGCACCGATATTACATCTAATCTGGAGAGCGATCAGAAAATAGCCGGCGCCATTTCCAATATTCCCGTAAACCAGATCGAAGCTAATCCCTTCCAGCCCCGCACGGATTTTGAACGGCAGGCACTGGTAGATCTGGCCAGGAGCATACGCGAACACGGAATCATTCAGCCGGTAACCGTTCGCAAACTGGGGTACGACAGGTACCAGCTTATTTCCGGCGAACGCCGGTTCAGGGCCTCTCAGGCAGCAGGGCTCACTTCCATTCCGGCCTATATCCGCATCGCCAATGACCAGGCCATGTTGGAAATGGCCATTATTGAAAATGTACAACGGGAAAATCTCAACGCCATAGAAGTCGGACTCGGATACAAACGGCTCATTGACGAGTGCCACCTTACTCAGGAACAGCTCAGCGAGCGGATCGGAAAGGACCGCACTACGGTTACGAATTATCTCCGCCTGCTCAAATTGCCGGATGAGGTTCAGGCAGGGATACGCGACCGGAAAATCTCCATGGGGCACGCCCGCGCAATTCTTGGTGTTGGAAATGAGAACGGACAACTGGATATTTTTCGCCAGGCCCTCAGTGAACATCTTTCCGTTAGACAGGTAGAAGAACTGGCCCGGCAATTCATGGACGGAAAATATGTGGTAAAAAAGGTTAAAAAAAACGCCCGGACTAAATCTGCATCAGCACAGGATCAGCATATTCTTTCCGAACTGAGATCCCGCTTCTCCCGCCGCGCCGGTCTCATACGGAGTCCAAAAGGAAAAGGAAAGATCATTCTCCCCTTCAACAATGATGAAGAATACCGCAGGATCACGGATCTTTTGGGTATCCGGTAATATGCGCAGCGCAGTACTCCTTGGTCTCCTGATCCTCGGCGGCTCTCTGTACTGCCAGGACAGCACCAGAATAAAGAAAACGGAAAAACCCCGCTCACCCCGCACGGCATGCATTCTCAGCGGAGTGCTTCCGGGTGCCGGGCAGGTTTACAACCGCAAGTACTGGAAAGTTCCCGTGATTTATGCCGGCATGGCGATTCCTGCCTGGTTCGCTGCTGATATGCACCGTGAATATGATTTGTTCCGGGATGCCTACCTGCTCAGAACCGATGGCGACTCTGCAACAACAGACAACTTCCCTTTATTTACAGACGATCAGTTACGGGAGAATGTAGATTTCTACAGAAGATACCGCGACATGAATATCTTTTTGACGGCTCTTGTTTACGTTCTGAATATTGTTGACGCCGGGGTGGATGCACACCTCAGCACCTTTAATGTCAGCAATGATTTATCCGTAAACTGGACCATCAGGCCAGGCCCTGATTCCCGGCCTCAATACGGACTTCGTTTCACTTTTTAATTTCTCTGATATGAATATCGCCATAATGGGTTACGGGAAAATGGGAAAAGAGATCGAGAAGGTTGCTCTCCGGCGCGGCCATCGTATTTCGGTGAAAGTAGATGAAGAAAATGCCGGCAGCATCTGCGGAAAAGACCTCAGCGGAACCGATGTAGCTATTGAATTCTCTACGCCGGAAACTGCCGTTGAAAATATCTTCAAATGCTTCGATGCGAAGATTCCCGTCATCGTAGGAACAACCGGCTGGATGGCGCGATTCCAGGATGTGAAAAACCGTTGTGAAAAAGAGAAGCAGGCGTTATTCTGGTCATCGAATTTCAGTCTGGGCGTGAATATTTTTTTCCGCATGAACGAACACCTTGCCCGACTCATGAACGGGCAGAAAGGTTACGAACCAAGCATGACGGAGATACACCACATTCAGAAGAAGGATGCTCCAAGCGGTACAGCCATTACCCTCGCAGAAGGACTCATGAAAAATTATGAACGGAAGAAAAAATGGATCAACAACCACACCGAACGGGAAGATCAGCTCTCCGTTATTTCTCTAAGGGAAGGTGAAACACCGGGAACCCACATTGTCCGCTGGCAATCCGAAGTAGATGATATAGAGATCCGGCATACTGCACATAACCGGAGCGGATTTGCAATTGGAGCAATTCTGGCCGCTGAATACATGAAAGGTAAAACAGGAGTGCGCGGAATGGCTGACCTGCTGGGCTTTTAACATTCCTTAACCGAATACTCATAATCTTTCACGACCTTTACGTTTTTGTAACCATACATGCTTCTGCTACTGATTGTTATTCTAACCACCCTGCTGCTCTATGCAGGGTTGGCGAAACTTTTCGCCAAGGCCGGCCTCCCAGCCTGGAAGGCATGGGTTCCCTGGCTGAATTACTACCATTGGATCAGGCTGGTAGAACGCCCCAAGTGGTGGTGGTATGTCACCTTCATCCCTGTGGTGAATATGGTCGTATTTCTGCTTATCCGCGCCGATCTCGCCAACCATTTCGGAAAACGAAAATTTGCTGAACACTTATTGGTATGGCTCTTTCCCTTCGCGGCATTTATGTGGTGGGGATACGACGCATCCGTAAAATACACCGGGTATTCTGAAAAAGAAAAAAAGATGAAGTCTGCCGGCAGAGAATGGGCAGATGCCATTGCTTTTGCCGTTCTTGCCGCCACCATCATCCGAACATTCCTCCTGGAGGCTTTTACCATTCCCACCCCCTCTTTGGAAAAATCGCTTATGGTAGGAGATTTCCTGTTCGTGAGTAAAGTAACCTACGGTCCGAAACTTCCCAACACCCCCCTCGCACTTCCGTTCATGCATCATACGGTTCCCTTGCTGGGAATTAAATCCTACAGTGAATGGCTCTCGCTCCCCTATTACCGTCTTCCTGGAATGCGCAACGTAGAACGTAATGATATTGTTGTCTTCAACTATCCTGACGGAGACACCACACTGAGCTATATGCAGGACCGCAGTTACTACAACGTAGTACGGCAGGAAGCCTTCCTTATGTGGAAGCAAAGTAATGACACGGTTAAAACAATGGCTGATTTCATGCCTGCTGCATGGGTATATGTCAATAATCCGTCTAATCTTCCGTCCACCGGAGAGAATTCACCCTTTGGGGAAAAACTTGCCCGTCCGGTGGATAAGAGAGAAAACTACGTAAAGCGTTGTGTTGGTTTGCCGGGAGATAAATTAGAAGTCAGAGACCGTGTTCTTTTCATCAATGACCAGCCTGCTTATCAGCCCCCCGACATGCAGTATTCCTATACCATTGGATTACGGGGCGATGATTGGGCGGAGATTCTTGACGAAATGGACATCACCGGATATACTCCCTGGTGGAAAACAATACCGGGAGGGGAAATCGTCCGCGATACTACCGGCGCATACTTTTTCCGAATTCACGCCACCAGCGAAAAATTCGAGATGCTCAAATCGCATCCCAGCCTGAGCTTTATTCAGGCAGACATCCAGGAAAAAGGACAGTGGGATTATTCCATTTTCCCTCACAGCCCTGATTACCCGTGGAACAACGATAATTTTGGCCCGTTTGTGTTGCCCAAAAAAGGAACATCGGTGGAAATCAATGCTAAAAACATAGTGCTCTACGACCGCATTATTGATGTGTACGAAGAAAATGATCTGAAAGTGGAAAACGAAAAAGTGTATATCAATAATAAAGAAGCCGGTTCATACACATTTAAAATGGATCATTACTGGCTGATGGGAGATAACCGCCATAACTCCGCCGACTCCCGATCCTGGGGTGTGGTTCCGGAAGATCATGTTGTAGGAACACCGGTGTTCATTTGGCTTTCTATGAAAGACCCGAATTACAATCCGTACAGCGGTACCCTGAAAGCCGGTAATATTTTCCGGAAGGACGGGAAATTCCGCTACCACCGCATGTTCACTTTTGTGAGCCGCGACGGCCTTTCCGCCTCTTTCCTGCTCCCTGCCACTATTCTATTTGCTCTCTGGTACGGATACAGCCGCTGGAAAAAGAAAAAAGAAGGAACCAAAAATCCTTCCGCACGTAAAAAATAAGGTGCAGGCCTCCCGCTTACGTAAAAACCTGTTCGCTGCCGCCACGGGAGCTATCCTACTCTACATTGCTCTCCGGCTATTGGTATTTGATATCTATTTTATCCGAAGCACCTCCATGCGCGGCACACTCTGGGAAGGGGATTACGTGCTCGTAAACAAATGGTTCTTAAATACGCCGGATCGTTACGATATCACGGTTTTTGAACCTCCTCTTCAGGATTCCTCGTACGGCGGGATCGACAGTTATATCAAACGCTGTGTGGGACTACCCGGGGATACGGTGCTCATCAGTGCCGGTGTCTTAAAAGTGAACAATGTAGAGCCGCTGATCCCTGAGCTGCTGTTCCAGTATCACATTATGACTTCGGATCAGAAAACGACAGACTCCTTGCAGAAAACTCTCCTTATTCCACCATCGGGTTTCGTACCGGGCAGCAACGCCTTCTCGGTGTTTCTCCACGCCGGACTTGCCGACAGCATCCGGCTTCTGCCAGGGGTGCTCTCCGTGGAAGTCACCCTGGATGAAAAGGGCTGGTTCGATAAGAATATTTTCCCTTTCTCCTCTTCTCTGAACTGGAACCTGGATCACTTCGGCCCCATAATCGTTCCGGTCAAAGGGATGGAGGTTGCGATGAACGAAAAGAATTATTTGCTCTACAAGGCAATCATTCAGTTCTTTGAGAAAAAGGACATCTCTGCGAAGAACGGAAAGTACTTCATCGGAGAAACGGAGTGCGGAACATATACTTTTGAAAACGATTATTACTTTATGATGGGAGACAACCGCCATGCCTCCAGTGATTCACGGGCCTGGGGCTTTGTACCGTCTGACCATATTCGCGGAACCACAGGTCTTATTCTCTGGTCCGTTGACCCCGTAAACGGGAGTACAAGAGACCAGCGGAGGTTCCGTCTGATTCATTAATTTTAGCTGCTATTCCCACAGACGTAACCCGGCAATGCTGCTTCCCACGTCCTACTTCCCTCCCATCACCTGGATGAAATATGCCTTTGATTCCGGATCATTCCGGATCGAATCCATGGAGCACTTCCCGAAACAAACCATCCGGAACCGATGCATGCTGTCGGGGCGGGAAAAGCAGATGCTTGTGGTTCCCCTGCGCGGAAGGAAAGATAAGACCCCGACCGGTGAAATCCGGCTCGACCATTCTCAGCCGTGGCAGAGAATTCACCTGCGTACACTGCAGGCTTTCTACCGCCGCACTCCCTGGTTTGAATTCTATGAAGATGACCTCGACGGTTTTTTCAAACGGCGCGACGAATACCTGATAGACATGAACGCTGCGCTGCTGCAAATGCTTTTCCGGTGGCTAAGATCGGACGCAGAATATTCCGTTTCTGCCTCTTACGAAAAACAGGTGCCGGACGGTGATCTGCGCAGCTGGTGGGATTCAAAGAAGATTCCTGCTGCTGCTATCACTATTCCTGATTACTGGAAAGGATCCGGCAGAACCATTCCGGCAGACCGCTTGACCAGCGTGCTTGACCTTTTCTTTTACGAAGGAAAAAATACGGGCGAAGTCCTTAAAAATGTCACGGTGCCAGTACCAGCCGTCTGACAAATTGTTTCTCACCGGAAAGAAAACGTACAAAATAAACACCCGGAGAAAAGCCGAG
The DNA here is from genome assembly GCA_020852255.1 of Bacteroidia bacterium. NCBI lineage: Bacteria > Pseudomonadati > Bacteroidota > Bacteroidia > Bacteroidia bacterium. The sequence goes on from JADZBD010000011.1 coordinate 39,836, forward strand.
CGTGTGCACACGCGCATCAAAGAAACTGAGGTCCGGCAAGGGCTCCCGGTGAAGAACGGTCCCCGAGATGTTTAGCAACTCAAAGGTATAATCCTCCCCGGGCAATGCCGGCTCGAAGGTAACGGCGAGCTGTGAAACAGAAGAATAAAACACAGAAATAAATGTTTTCGGAGTGGAAGTCTGCACTGAAGTTCCCTGCGGTGTGGTGTAGTGAACGGAAACAGAAACCACATCCAGTTTGAACAGCGGCATTGAATCACTGCGATTGAACACTTTGAAAAAGACTCCAAAACCGGGATCATTAATTTCAGCGGGTGTCCAGGTCTCTCCCCACAAACCGAGTCCAACGCCATAAACCCGGTTTTCATCCTGCAAATCCCAGGCTGCACTATCGGGCGTATTTGCTCCCACCATAGCGTAATTCTTGGTCAGACGAATCGTAGAATCGTATACCGCGAGCGAATGAGAAGCGAAACCGGAGAGCCGCACTTCGATGCCCGTGATTGAAGCATTGGCAGGAATTGAAAACTCAAAGCGGTTAGCGGCCATATACCGCGAGCGATAACACATACTTTGAAAACAAAACAGGAAAGGCATTAATTCAGTTTCCGCATATTGATTATCGAACAGCTGCACCTTGTTTTCGTCCGTCCACATGGCGCCCGCACAGATCGTACAGGATGCCGGGGGATGCGTATAAGTTGAATCAGGCAATGCAACCACTGTCTGCTGCGCAGAGCAGAAAAGCGGAGAAAGCGCCAACAGAAGTACGGATAGTAAGAACCGCTTCATCCGGGTGGTCCCCTTTGCTTCGTTATACGCATGTAACCATCTAAGGTTCAGGGGCTGAGAGAAGTTTAGCCCATTGGTTCAAAAGCATCGACCAAGGGCTGTTTTTGGGGTCCCGGCCCCGGGGTATTTGCTTTATAGCCGAAAATAGCGGAGGTTTGAAAAAAGGAAAGATTCATGAGCGACCGCAGAGAGTTTGTAAAGAAAGTACTCGCAGGGGCGGGAGCCTTTGCGGCCACCGGATGGCTGAACGAATCCTTCGCCGGAAAAATGGCGCCTCAGCTGAACCGGATAATATCTTTATCACCGCAAGCGGCTGCCTCGGATGAAGCCTTCTGGGAACTTGTACGTAATTCGTTCACCGTTTCGAAGGAAATAATAAATCTGAATAACGGAGGAGTAAGTCCGCAGCCCCGGCCGGTACAGGAAGCACATATAAGAAATTACCAGTACTGTAACGAAGGTCCTTCGTACTATATGTGGCGCATGCTGGACAAAAGCAGAGAGCCGCTGCGGAAGAAGCTGGCCGAACTGGGAGGATGTGATCCGGAAGAAGTGGCCATCAACCGGAACAGCACGGAAGGTCTGAACTCGATCATTTTCGGACTGAATCTTAAACCGGGTGACGAAGTTGTACTGTGCAAATACGACTATCCCAACATGATGAATGCCTGGCGCCAGAGAGAAAAGCGTGACGGAATAAAACTGGTATGGGTTGATCTTGAATTGCCGTTTGAGTTTGACAAGGCAGCCCATGCTGCTTACGTACGCGCCATGACGCCAAAAACAAAAGTGGTACACATAACGCACATGATCAACTGGTGTGGTCAAATGATGCCAGTAAAGGCCATTGCAGAGCATGCCCACTCCATCGGAGCAGAAGTAATTGTGGACGGCGCGCACACCTTTGCGCACATCGAACATAAAATTCCGGAACTCGGTTGTGATTACTACGCCACCTCCCTGCACAAATGGCTCTGCGCGCCATTCGGCAGCGGGCTGATGTGGATCAAAAAAAACAAGATCCAGAATGTATGGGCATTGCTTTCGAACGACAAACCGGACAGCAATGATATCCGGAAATTTGAGTCGCTGGGCACGCGGAGCTTCGCGAGCGAAATGGCCATTCTGAGCGCAATAGAATTCCATGAGACCATTGGTGGAAAGCGGAAGGAAGAAAGACTGCGGTACCTGAAAGACTACTGGACACAAAAAGTGATAAAATTTCCAAAGGTCAGAATGAACACGTCACTTCAGCCGGGATGGTCATGTGCCATTGCCAATGTATCTGTAGAAGGATGGGACGCTGTGGATATGGAGCAAACACTTTTTGAACGGCATAAAATTCATACGGTAGCCATAAAACATGAGAAGCTGAACGGCCTCCGCGTTACGCCGCACCTGTACACCAGTCTTGGCGACCTCGACAAACTCATCGAAGGACTTGAGTACATTTCGAAAACCCCTTCCCCGGGTAAAAAATGAAGAACACTTTATTCTGGATCACAGCCCTTGCGGCAGTGGCACTGCTGGTCTATCTGAATTTTTTTAAAAAAGATGCCTCTGATCCCGATCCCGGGATTATCTTCTCTGCTGATGCTCCGAAACCCATAGGTCCTTACAGCCAGGCTGTAAGCAGAGGAAATGCTGTTTTTGTTTCCGGGCAGATTGCAATGGATCCAAAAACAGGAAAGATGGATACCGCAGATATCGGGCGTGAGACCGAACGGGTGCTGACTAATATCCGGGCAGTGCTCTCCTCCGTGAAGCTGGAAATGAAGAATGTAGTGAAATGCACCGTATTTATGACCGATCTTCAGGACTTCAAGGCAATGAATGCCACCTACGCGAAATTTTTTTCGTCGAACCCGCCGGCACGGGAAACCGTGCAGGTTTCAGGACTGCCTGCAGGTGCACACGTTGAAATTTCAGTAATCGCTATCCGGTGATGATCTTACTCCTTCGCGGCGTCGCGAAGTTTTTTGTTCTCCCTGCGCAATGCAACATTCTCCTCCTTCAGGTCATCCACCTCATAGCGCGTAAGTTTTAACTTCTCGTTCAACTCCTTCTTTTGCTTCAGAAGGTCTTCAATCTCCTCTTTATACTTCGCGATCTTTCCTTTATGTGTCTCCGCCTGTTTCTCCAGTTCCTCGTTCATTTTTCGAAGGTCAGCGTAGGAATGAATTTTCTCCGGAGACTGCTTCTTCGGAATCAGGCGGTATGAATTCAACTTATAAGCCATTTAAAAAAGCTATTATCTGTGTTGTTTAAAAATCCTTTCTGGCGTGCAAAAATATGCTTTTTGAGATAGCAGTACGCGGATTTTAACCAAAAGATAAGGGTGAAAAAAATATTGTCGGCAATGCTTTGCAGATATCAGAATTTTTCCTTTATTCCCATTCGCACAGCGGAGCTTACATAGCTTTTTAAGCTATATTTGAAGCTCATTATCAAATCTATACCACCTCCGATGGACCTGGAATTCAACAAGAACGAAGATCAAATGAAGATGCTCATTTCCGGCCTCAACAAGAAGCTGGACAAAGTATATGAGGGTGGCGGAAAGGGCAGGATACAGAAAATGCATGAGCAGGGAAAAATGACCGCCAGAGAACGGATTGATTTTCTGCTTGACCCGGACACGCCCAGAATTGAAATCGGCGCGTTCGCAGGTGATGAAATGTACAAAGATCACGGCGGTTGTCCGTCCGGAGGCGTAGTAGTGATGATTGGATATGTCTCTGGAAAACAGTGCATCGTGGCGGCCAACGATGCAACGGTAAAGGCGGGTGCCTGGTTCCCTATAACAGGTAAAAAGAGTCTGAGGGCACAGGAGATCTCACTGGAGAACAGGCTTCCCATAATATACCTGGTAGACAGCGCCGGGGTGTATCTTCCGATGCAGGATGAAATCTTCCCGGATAAAGAACATTTCGGAAGAATTTTCCGCAACAATGCCATTATGTCTTCTTCAGGAATCCTCCAGATCGCTGCTATCATGGGCTCCTGCGTGGCCGGTGGCGCTTATCTCCCGATTATGAGCGACGAGGCAATGATCGTTGACAAAACGGGGAGCATCTTTCTCGCCGGATCTTACCTGGTAAAAGCGGCGGTGGGAGAAAATATTGACAACGAAACCCTGGGGGGCGCTACCACGCACTGCGAGATTTCAGGTGTTACGGATTACAAGTGCAGCGACGACAAGGACGCGCTGACGCGTATCCGAAATATCATGAGTAAGATCGGCGAACTGGAAAATGCAGGATTTAACCGGGTGAAGTCCGAAGCGCCGGCGAAGGATCCAAAAGAAATCCTCGGTATTATTCCGGATGCACGCGACAAACAGTATGATATGAGAGAGGTGATACGGCGGCTGACGGATAAATCTGAATTTGAAGAATACAAGGAAGAGTATGGAAAAAGTATTTTATGCGGACTTGCGCGTATAGATGGCTGGAGTGTGGGCATTGTAGCTAACCAGCGCAAAGTAGTAAAGACAAAGAAAGGTGAAATGCAGTTTGGCGGAGTGATTTATTCAGACTCTGCAGATAAAGCCGCCCGTTTCATTATGAACTGCAATCAGAAAAAAATTCCGCTGGTATTTCTTCAGGATGTTACCGGATTTATGGTGGGAAGTAAATCAGAGCACGGAGGGATCATAAAAGACGGCGCTAAAATGGTGAATGCCATGAGTAACTCCGTGGTGCCGAAATTTACAGTAATCATTGGTAATTCTTTCGGCGCAGGCAATTATGCCATGTGCGGAAAAGCCTATGATCCGAGGTTGATTGTGGCCTGGCCCACCTGCAGTCTGGCGGTGATGGGAGGTGCACAGGCCGCCAAAACACTTTTACAGATCCAGGTGAGCGCGATGAAAGCTCAGGGGAAAGAAGTTTCTCCGGAAGAAGAGAAAAAACTATTGCAAACCATCACCGACCGGTACAACACCCAAACAAGCCCGTACTATGCGGCAGCCCGTTTGTGGGTAGACGCTATCATTCACCCGCTGGATACCAGGAAATGGATCAGCATGGGAATTGAAATGGCTAATCACAAAAGGATCCGGAAGAAGTATAATGTGGGAGTGATACAAACCTGAGTATACCACTTATAAATATTTTTTTGTAGCTTAGTTCACTGTTGCTTTAATATTAACCTGTGGCGCCCCTCACGCAACTTTTATCCGTATGCGATACTTCGTTATCCTTCTCACCATTTTTACCGGCTCCCTAAACGCTCAAAACAACCTCTGTACGGGTGCTATTCACCTCGACACTATTTCCCAGGAA
>JADZBD010000012.1 GCA_020852255.1 Bacteroidia bacterium
CCCATGTACTCCCGGTTCCACTACCGGCCAGCAGCAGATCATTGTTCCCGAGCAATTGCATGGTTAAGAAATAATCCGAGGGGCCTTGTCCATACATATTTACCCATTGCATGATTCCGGAGGCATCCGTGCATAGTACAAATCCTTTACAGTTTCCCCAGGAGGCAGAGGTATCGCTCTCCAGGCCAGGAGAATATCCCGTTACAAAGTAATTTCTTGGCACCCCCTGATCATCCGTATATTCCACCAGGTCGCGCACATTATCATCATACGTGTCGCCGTAAGTTCTGAACCATTGGGTTTGACCGGATGCATTGAGCTTGATCAAGTAAACATCCTGGCTTCCGGCGCCATAGGAATACCCTCCGGCTGCAATGGCAAATCCGGAATCGGCAGTTGCAATAAGCGAAACGGCCCAATCATTAAGAGCACCTCCGAACATTTTTTGCCAAAGAATGTTCCCGGAAGTGTCCAGTTTAACCAGTCCGAAATTCGAGTAGGATCCGGTGTCCATGTTAACAATGGCAGCAAGATTTCCGTCGGCGGTCTCTACCAGCTTCTGACAACGTTCATTGTTCGGGGTTCCCAGCGTAACCTGCCATAGGATATTTCCCAACGTATCTCCTTTGATTATCCAGCCGTCTTCTCCGCCCAGACCCTGGGAAGCCGTAAAACCACTCGCATAAAAGTACTTTCCTTGCGTAGGTCGAATGATCGAGTTTAGGCCATCCGGATTGTTTCCACCAACAGCTTTTTGCCATAATACAGTTCCATTGTCTTCGATTAGGCATACTACTGCATTGGAAACGGGAGTATTGATGCCAACGCTTTTACTAAAACCTGCCACCAGATTTCGATTTGATGGCAGGGTCGCAAAATCAAACACCGCGTCTTCCATGGCACCACCAAGGGTTACCAGGCCAAGAACATTTCCGAAGGAATCGGTTCGGAGCATGAATCCGTCATAATCTCCCTGGCCGTAGCTTTTTGTATAACCTCCGGCCAACAACATTCCGTTGGCAAGGGTATCCACATTATGTATCCATTCGATCTGGGTGTTCCCGTAGAGATGTTGAAAACGTGGCGACTGAGCGTGACAGACACTTAAAATGGAAAAAGCGATAAAAAAAGAATATTTGAGCATTTTTCTACTCTGAAAGTACTACTTTTTTAAATAATACCACAGCATCTCCGGACATGATCTGAAGATAGTAAATGCCGGCGGGATACCCGGAAACCTGCAGTCCGTTTGTGTTAAAAAATGACCCTGTTTCTGTTCTTTCAAGTAGTAAATTACCGGTAGCGCCATAAAGTCCTATGGTATATGTTTGAGATTCGGACTTGATCTTGAATGAAAGAGTTTCCTTTGCCGGGATTGGGAAAATGGCGATGTCCTCAGCGGAATATTCCGGCTTGGATTCCGGATTTTCTATCCTGCAGCAAGAGCAATTTATTGTTATGGTTACGAAATCAGAAGCGTCACAACAGTTTGGGCTTGTAACGGTCACCCAATAAGTTGTGGTGGAGGTTAAATTGGTAACCGTAGGATTTTGTACAGTTGTGCTGCTCAAAGCGGTAGAAGGAGTCCAAGCATAGGTCCATGATCCTGCACAACCTGTAGCAGTCGGACTTCCTCCAATAGTCCCGGAATATGATCCTGAGCAACTGGTACGGTTGTTACCGGCATCTACAGTGCAGGCTACAATGGATCCTGCCGGCTCAAACACTTCGGCATTCGACTTGGTGGCTTCGCTGTTGTTCGCCAATCCTATCAGAGAGCAAAGAAAGAAGGAGGCGAGAAAGAATGTGTTTGTTTTCATGATTTGTTTTTTCGCAATAATAGGACAGGGGGGGGGCAAATCCAAATATATTTTTCAGCACCCCCGATTTCGAAATTATAAAAACGGCATAAAAGCCTGAGTTTGATTTTCATGGATGGGCAATCGAAATGAAAATAAAGTTTGTCAGGAGTACTGACGAAGCGCATTCTGTTTTGACTCGAGGAGCATTCGATTTACTTGTAATATTCCAGACGGAGGGCGTATCCACCGGGGTGATGGTTTGCACGACGATGGGAGGAGTAAGGACCTGGGGGATAGTGTTCATCTCGTGGCATCCGCTGTTACCATTCGGATCGGTTTTGATGATCCAGAAGTCAAAATCCTGATTTTGTCCAAGATTTTGACTCTGGCCGCTAAGCAGGAATCCTCCATCGTAGGTGGGATAGGCATGGTGAATTTCATCGCGGCCGCCCATGGACGGATTCATATGGCCATATATTTTTCCCCACATAAAATTTCCTGCCAGATCAATTTTGTACATGAATCCCCGACGTGAATTAAAGGTCAGTTCATTCCCCATGGTCACACCGGAGATGATATATCCTGGAGAGCCAAAGGTTTTATAAATCCTCGAAGGCTCTTCTTCATTCGGCCCGCCATAGGTCTTCGCCCAAACAAGGTTACCGGAGGGATCTAGTTTAACTACTAATACGTCAGGGTTTGATGGGCCGCCATTGACCACTGTTGATCCCGTCATTATAAACCCGCCATCGGAGCTTTGCTCAGGGGTGCCGCAATTTTCAAAAAAAGTTGTTCCAATGACCTTCTGCCATTGCACAGAACCGGCAGAATCTAGCTTTACGCACAGCCAATCGAAATCTGACGGACCACCGGCAGCATAGAATCTGGTGGTTGCCAATAAAAAATAACCGCCATCGCTGGTTATAATACCTTTTCCATCATAATACTCACTCGGATGACCAAAATGCTTGATCCATTGCAAAGTCATGGAGGCGGAATATTTAGCCGCAAAACTCGAACCAAAGAAGACAAGACCACCATCAGGAGTTTCGTAAAAGGACTCCCCTCCGGGACAAATGAAAGTTTGTAGAGTATCACCTTGAGCATTAGCTCTGATGCCGATGTATCCGGGGTTTGGACCGGAGGTCACCGTAAGATTAAAAAACAGATCACCGTTCGAAAACTCGACAATATGACGGGCACACCCGGTTGTATACAAGGGGTGACGATAGATTTTCTTCCAAAGAGTATCGCCAAAGCGGGATAATCGAATGATACAACCTTCTTCAGACGGAGAAAACATATTTATTGCACCAATGAGTATATATCCACTATCACGGGTAATAAACGCCCTTCCATGATCGTAGCCCGGAGTCCCGAATGTTTTTTGAAATGTAACGACCTGACCACGAAGATTAAATACCGTGGTCAAGGTCATTAAAGTGATTGCCATAAGGAATCGAACGCCCATCTCCGATAATCACGAAATTACGATTTAATAAGAACTTTATAGCCAAGAAGAGTATCCCCGTCGATTAATTTAATAAAATAGGTTCCAGCCGAATAAGAGGAAATATCAATGGGGTTGATTTTACCTGTAATGTCCGACTGTATAATCAACTTGCCATTGACATCATATACGCCAATGATAGGAGTTGATTTTGACAGGTCTAGGATTTTGAATAAATCATCATTCAATGTAAGGTTGAAATGGCCGGATGTTGGATTTGGCGAAAGAGAAATCGCGGAATTTGATTCTTCCTGTACTATCCCGGGATTAATAATTCTGCAACCAGTGGAATTAACAGTAACAGTTACCTGATCGGTCCTTGTAACACCATTGGAGCATGTTGCTCCCGGAGGCGTGTTGCAAGATCCGGTGGCTCCGGCCGGGCAACAGCTGCCGTTCAGGGTCACCGTCATGGTGTAAGTAGTGGTTACGGTAGGATATACGGTTGCCGTACATGCGGTTCCTCCGGAGGGCGACCATGAAACTGTATAACTACAGCCCGGCTTACAATCTGAAGATGAAAGGCAACCTGAAACACCGATGGTTACCGCGTTACCCGGACAAAGACTTGTCTTGTCAGAACCCGCGTTTACGGTACAGGGCCACTCACATTGAGCGAAGGCATTATCTCCCCCGACAGTTACGAGGAGAAATAATAAAATGATTATGTTTCTTTTCATGATTTGTTTTGCAATAATAGGACAGGGGGGGGGGGACAATTCCAAATTTATTTTATGACGAACCTGATTTCGAAATGACCAATGGTTTATAAAACGCTGAATATGAAATTCGATGACAGCGTAACGGAAATGAAAATAAAGTTTGTCAGGAGTACTGACGAAGTTTATCCTGTTTTGATTCCAGGAGCATTCGATTTACTTTACATGTTTAAATGCTTCATGGTTTTTCATTTCACTTTTCTTGCGCTAGAAGAAATGAGCAAAGCTGAAAGCAATTAAACAATAAAACAAGTAAAGTAAAATCAATGTAATAGAATGAACAAGAATCGACTATCTCTCGAGTACGAGTTTATAGCGAAACACGCGTTCTTTCTCAGAAAGCTCGAGGAAATAGATCCCGTTGGGTAACGAAGAGTCCAATTCAACGCTGTTTATTGCTTGTCCTTTGTCTACGCATTTCCCAAGTTGATTGTAAAATGCATAGTGGAGCGATGAAGAGTTTAGGTCTCGGAAGTGGATAATGCCGGAGGTTGGGTTGGGATAGAATCCCGGGGGCACATAATTACTTAGCATTTCCTCTTCCGATACGGTAGGGTTATTCGTACAAATAGTATAGGAAAGAGGCATGATCAGTTGTGAGATCAAATTGGAAGGAGACACCGGAAGGCTGGCTACTGTTCGGTTCAAGGTAGTATATGTTGGGTCGGTAGGAGATGTTTGTGTGGTGCTCACAGCGAATTGATTACATCCTGACCATCCCAGGAAGCTTGCCCTGACCATCCAGGCATCCGCTCCACCCCATGTACTCCCGGTTCCAC
>JADZBD010000013.1 GCA_020852255.1 Bacteroidia bacterium
TGTTTTCCTCTCTTTATTCAAAAGCAAATACAGCCCCATCTTGCAGCGGTGGGTTTATTCTGGGCAATGCACCGGTATGTAAAGATTCTGTATGGAGCAGCAGCGGGGAACAGTGGTTCAGTTTTATTGCGGATAGTTCTTCTCTTAGCATTAGCATTTTGAATTCAGCAGACAGCACGGATGGACACGCGCACATCATGAACCTGTATGCCGGACCATGCGGGACAGAAGTTTTCATTTCCGCAGATGCATTATCCAATCCTTTGGATAGTATACTTCAGATCGACACCAATATTTTCATTCCCGGCAATATGTATTTGGTGCAGGTGTTGTCAAATGTTCCGGGTTGTGGGTTAGGATGTGGGGTGGGAAGCCCCGACTATAAAATATGCGTAGGGATTCCAGAACCGGAAGTGACTTGCATTCTGCAGCTTTCATGTCCGGCGGTAATCTGTGCCGGGTCCGTTGTCACATATGACGCGTGTCCTTCTAATAATTGTTTCACACTTTACTATTGGCAAATTCTTGATCCGAATAATAACCTAATTACCATTCCTTTAGGTTCGTGCACACAAACTGTAGCCTACAATCAGTGTGGAACTTATTATGCCACTGTATGTGAAGTAGATGCAAATACTTTGCTTCCCAATTTTCTCAATTGTCAAGCCTGCACAGTTCAGGTTTATGATGTGCCTCTGCCAACTGTGCAGGTGGTTTCAACGCCAACATGTCCAAGTTCTCAGGCATGTTTCCAGTATTCCTTTGATGCCTGTACCAACACCTCAGGGGCAAGCATTATTCTGGACTTTGGAGATGGGAATCAATTGATTAATTCTCCTAGCCCTATTCCTAACCCTGCTTGCCATGTCTACAACTGTCCAGGTACGTATACCGTGACACTTTCTATTTCGGCTACTCTTTGCGGGGATGGTACTGCTACGACAACCATTTCGATACCAACTCCACAGGCAGCATTTATTTCGAGTTCCGTTTGCGTCGGTCAAGTAGCTACATTTATTGATCAGAGCACTTGTCCTCAAGACATTGTTTCCTGGAATTGGGATTTTGGAGATAATTCTACCGGAACCGGATCTTCGCCATCTCATACGTACATCACTTCAGGAATCTACCAGGTCACTTTGACGATTACAGATATTTGTGGAAATACCAGCACCTTTTCTTCTGCTATTACAGTTAATTCTTTGCCTCAGGCCCCGACGATCACAGGTCCGAACAACACCTGTGATGTTGGTGTCCCACTCAATTATTCAATATCAAACCCAATACCGGGTTATCAGTATTCCTGGTCTCTTTTAATTCCTGCAGGTGGAACATTCCCGATTGGAAATACAGGTACCTCAGTAGATATTATCTGGCTGAGTGCGACAGTTGGGAATACAATAGTTGTCACTACAACTGACCCTTCCACGGGATGTAGTGATACAACTCATTATTTGATTTTCAGTTGTTGTGATCCTAACCAAACAGTTTTTAGCATATGTGTAAATAACTCCCCTGCACTTACTTTTGCATATTTCATCACCAATATTAACAACACGGTGAGTGCTCAGAATATGTCTCCTTTTGTTGCCGGCGTGAATATCAGGATAAACGGAACGCTGATCGTAAACCAGAACACAACAATCACAAATTGTCATTTTTACATGGGACCCGGGGCAAAAGTCATTATTAATCCCGGGATTACCCTTGTATTAAACGATTGCGAATTTGAGGCCGGTTGCTGTTATATGTGGGATTATATTTTTATACCAGATGCAACGGCCAAATTAGTAGTTCTTGGATCCTGGATCGAAGATGCGGGCAGAGCGGTGGTTTCAGATCAGGGTGGCGTTTTTGATATTTCGGGAACTACGTTCAATAAAAACAACAAGGCCATAGATGTATTCAACCATCCGAACCTGCCGCATTCCGGAAAAGTTGTAAAATCCGTTTTCAGCTGTGTTCCTGGAACCAATCCGTTTGTACTTAGTCCGGGTAATACAATGCTTGCACCACTGAACGGTTTAAGATCGGAGGTTGGTATTGAATTGAATCGTGTATTTATGATTACCCTGGGTGACGGGTCCTCCATTTCACTTCAGAATAGATTCAATACCTTAGACTTTGGGATCAGGGCCTACCGTAGTGGCTTAAATACATTTAATAATCGCTTTACAAACATCACACAACCCGGACCTCCATCTCAGGGGTTATGTAAGCTGGGTACCGCCATCTGCGCCCAGGGCTTTAAAAACGAAAGTCATTTGGCCGTGATCGAGAATTCAACAGCATTCAATAGAAATCTTTTTAATAATTGTTCTTTTGGTGTAGTCTGTAAAGATTTCATGGACGTGGTGATTGATGGAAACTCCATGTCACTCCATTTGGGAACCGTACAGGCGGGAACAGGGATTGAAATATTTAATTGCCCTCAGCAAAGTATATCTATAATTAACAATCGCTTTAGCCGCTTCAAGTTCGGCATAAAATCCTCCCTTACTACCAGCGGGGTTATTAACATAAGCGGAAATTTTCTTCAAAACACGGGCAACCCAAATAAAGGAACCGCCATTACATGTATGAGTATGGATTTCTTTGCCCTTCCCTCAGGTCAGTTGAATATCTTGAATAACACCATTGACCAATGCCAGACCGGAATCAATACGGTTAGCACCGGTTATACTACCATTGCCGGCAATAATATCACATTTCTGAACGCACTTACATGGCCGGGCACTTATTATGGGATCCGGGCACAGAATACAGCCGGAAAGATTGACAACAATATTATAAGCAAGGGAAATCCTGTAAATGCTCCGCTTCAAACTAAGCTGATGGGTATTTCGGCTGAAATTAGTCCGGGTATCATTATTACGAACAATCATCTTGTAAAAATGGGCACCGGCATTCGCTGCCTGGGAGCCATGCCATTGTCAGCTATTGGCTGCAATGACATGCTGAATTGCTATCTAGGGATTATGCAGGAGCAGTCTGACATTGGCCAACAAGGAGTACCCGGCCAACCCAGCGACAATACCTGGAGAGGCATTATTGGTATAAATGACAATACTTTTATCCCTCCAATAGTAGCTCCCAACTGGTATTACCGTACCAATCCCCAGTCTCCTTTCACAGCCTCTGATTTTAATCCTTTGCCTTCGCTTCTTGGATCGTTTTCAACCGGCGGACCGTTTATAACCTCCGGCACTTATAACTGCTCCTTTTCCGGTCCTTGCCCTACCTGCAAGTCAGCTTCCCTCGCCCGTATTGTAGCAGATAGCATTCCGTATAATCAGATTTCAATAGACAGTAAGTATTCGTCTCTGCAAATGGTTTGGCGGGATTTAATGAAGGACAGCTCCCTAATGTATCAGAATCAGCCTTCGGATATAATCCTGCAAAATTTTTATAACTCCAACTTGAATGGGTCTCTTGGTAAACAACAGAAAGTAAAAAGACATCTGGTTAACGGAAACTTCATTATGGCAGAGGTTGAGAATACTTCTGTTATTTCTATTTATGCGCATGAGAATCATCAGAAGGCAGTAAACGAGATCTACCTGCAAACATTTGCGATTGAAAGTTTTGAATTTAATCCGACGCAGGATTCAATTTTAAATGATATTGCTTCATTAAACCCACACTATGCCGGAAGGGCGGTATATGATGCACGTACCATGCTGGGCATTAACTTCGATGATTCGGCTTCATTTAGCCCGAACCGGGAGAATTGGACAAACCAAGTATTTGAAAGCAGGAATGTATTTGTTTATCCCAACCCAGCTACAAATTCGTTGTTTCTATTAAGCGGAGTTACCGACACTAATACTAATTGTTTAATGGAAATTTTTAATTCGACGGGGATGCAAGTTATGAAGATTCCAATAGGAGACAATTCTATCACTCACATTGATATTACTTTCCTAATAGACGGAATCTACTTTTATCATTTAAGGGAAGGACCTGAATTGAAGTTTTCGGGAAAGTTTACAGTAATGAAGTAAAGTATGAGGTGGATCGCCCGTAATCTATTTTTTATTTACCTGACGAACACAGTTTTAGCTCAGAGTAATTTGGTTCCGAATGCCTCTTTTGAAAGTTATTCCACCTGCCCAGCTGGGGGGCCGGGTCTTTATACTGAACCACTGTTCTGGTTCAACCCTACTGCAAACTCTCCGGATTATTACCATCAATGCAACAACAGCTTAACAGGCACGGCAGGCGTACCTTGCAACTGGACAGGCTGCCAGAATGCACGAATGGGGGTAGCGTATTCAGGTTGTGGATTTTATTATACTACACCAAATGGTAGAGAATATATTGAGGTAAAATTGACTGAACCGCTGAAAGCAGGCAGGAGGTACTGTATTGAGTTTTGGGTTTCCTTGGCTGGGAGATCTATACATGCATTGGATAGGATTGGGGCTTACCTTTCGGTCGATAGCGTTTATTCAAATGACCTATATGTACTTCCCTATCAACCACAAGTTGAGAATCCGCAGGGGAACACGATTTCTGATACCACAAACTGGGTTCTTGTTTCCGGCCTATTCTTAGCTTCCGGAGGTGAAAAATATTTAACTATTGGCAACTTTTACCCGGATTCCCTTACTCAAATTGATTCTGTTTATCCATTCCCCGGAATCTGGTCTTATTATTACATTGATGATGTATCGGTCACGTGTTGTGACGTGAATAATTGCGAGGACACAGAGCCTGAATTTTTCATCCCCACAGCCATCTCTCCTAACGGAGACGGCTATAATGATGTTTGGCGTTTGCCCGGAGCAAAGCCGGAGAGCATGGACCTTGCCTTATATGACCGCTGGGGGAATGAGGTTTTCAGAACAACCGATCCTAACTTCGCCTGGGACGGATCGTATAATGGAATGGAACTCAGTTCCGGGGTGTATTGCTTTTACCTGAAAGGAATCCTGGCCGGAAAGGAATTATTTGAAAAAGGGAATCTCACCATCGTACGATAAAGGATTGGTCAAATGAAACCATACATTATTTTGTTGCTGGTGATTCTTTCCTGGTTGTCTTCTGATGGCCAAAACAAGGCCACGTTGGATTTTTCAGGGGTGAAGCCGATCATTTCCATAAACGGAACAACATGTAACATCCAGAACCAGCAGTTTAGCTGCGTTCCCAGAACATGCGATAACGTTTACATTGTAGCTGGGGACACCGTTGAATTCTGCACGGTCTCTAGCATTACCCTGAACTCTGACACAGCCTACTGGATGCGCTGGGAATTCAATGGGAGTTCCAACTACCCTAATCCAATTTGGGATTCTTTTCCAACGGAGACTCCCCTTTGTTACCAAGTGATGTGGAATTTAGCCGGATCCTACACAGTAGATATTTATTATAACGGTTGGCTTTCCGCATATCCCTGGAGCGATTGCTGGATACAAGGGCCATCTCATTGGATAATCCATGTGGATGTTTCTCCCGCCACGGGTATAATGGATGAATTATCTGACCATGAACCCTTTTTATGGCCAAATCCTTCTTACGGAGAATTTCATTTCTCAACCCCGGCTTTCCTGAAAAATGATAATTACCATATGCTTATCTGTGATGCATCAACGGGAAAAGAATTGAAATCTTTTCAAATTTCCGGCCAGAGAGACAATCATGATTTTAATATTAAAGATCTTCCCAACGGAGTGTATTTTCTCAAGGTGTATTCAGGAAGCTCTTTTTGTTTGACAGAAAAACTGATTCTACTGAGATAGGTTCAAGCCTACCGCCCATTTCTTCATTTCCTTCCCAACCATCCCAGCGCTGCTCCGGATAAAAGCATTTCTGTTGTCCCGGTGTCGTATTTCATACTCCGGATAAGTTCCCCGGGATGATTTTCTCCCAATGGGAAAGGATAATCACTCCCCAACGCTACTTTTTCCGGACCAAATTTGTTGATGAGCAGATCCAGCATGGCTCCATCATGTACCAAACTGTCGAGCCAGAACTTTCCCAGATATTCCATTGGAGGAACAGTATTGTCTATAGCTACAAGATCAGGCCGGCAGTCATACCCGTGCTGTATCCTTCCCACCGTGGCCGGAAATGATCCGCCACCATGTGCAAAGGCTACCCTCAGTCCTTTTACTTTCTCAAATACTCCGGAAAAGATCATCGAACAGATCGCGCGGGATGTTTCTGCAGGCATTCCCACCAACCACGGCAACCAGTATTTTTGCATGTGCTCTTCTCCCATCATCTCCCAGGGATGCACAAATACACTCATGGAAAGCTTCTCGCAGGCCTGGAAGAATTCTAAAAACTCCGGCTCTCCCAGGTTTTTTTGATTCACGTTGCTCCCGATCTGAACGCCTTGAAGTCCGATGGTTTTACAACGCTCCAGTTCCCTGACCGATAATTTTACGTCCTGCATAGGAACTGTCCCTAACCCGTAAAATCGGTTCGGATATTTCTGAACTATTCCCGCAATGTGGTCATTAAGAAATTTGGATAGCTCCAGCGCGTCATTGGCCTTGGCCCAATAGGAAAACATAACGGGTACTGTGCTCAATACCTGCATATGCACTCCGTGATGATCACACTCTTTCATTCGCGCCTCCACATCCCAGCAATTCTCCTCCACTTCACGGAAAAATTTCCCGTCGTCGCGCATCATCCGCGCACAACAGGGTTTATGGTGTTCCAGATGGATAAAACCTCCATACCCGAATTTTTCCTTCCATTTCGGAATTTCCTTCGGAAGAATATGAGTATGTATATCTATTGTCAACATTTCTTTCACTTGCCTACTTTTTCCCCTTCCTCTCCCTTAGTTCATTCAATTTTTTCTGATACGGTGCCCCTTCGGCGTCTCGTCCCAGATTTTTATAAGTAGCTACCAGGAACACATATGCATTCTCATAATCTTTGTCCACTTTAGCAGTTTCCTGGAAATAATAGATCGCTTTGTTGAAGTAATCCGCCGCTTCCTGTTGTTTGCCGGCTTTCATCGCTGCCTCGCCGTAAGTTCCGTACACACTTCCCAGATTACATAAAGCGTCATTATAAACTTTATTAAGTTCAATGGCTCGTTTAAAGAATTTTTCTGCTTCAGCGTATTGGCCCATAGAGAACAAGCATGTTCCATAATTATTCTGATAGGTGGCGTTGGTTCCGTTCAGTTCCACGGCCCGTTTGTAGGATGCCGCCGCTTTCTGATAATCCTTGAAATCGAACCATATCTTCCCGACCTGATTATGCGCATCGGGGAATTGTTCCCAGATCTCTATAGCCTTACTTAGTTTACGCAATGCTTCTTCCTGGATCATCTTCTTCTCCTGCGGTGTTTTGAGCGCCAGCGAATCCTTGTTTGTTGTCATGTTGGCGTGGTAGTAAAGCATGTGTGCCGAATTGGGAACGGTTTGTATATCCTGGTCGAATAAGGTGGTCACAGTGGTCCAGTCCTTATTACGGTCCACCGTTTTAAAACCATAAACCAGGGCGATACCTCCGGTAACCAGCAGCAGGTTCTTGTTCTGGCGGAACATTGCACCGAATGAACCATACGAGGAATCCGGGTTTGTTTTAAAAAGCCGCGCCAGAATCAGAATCACGGCAGCGGTAAAAGCAAGTGAAGGAACGTATACCAGTCGTTCGGCCAGATTCGTCCCAATCAGATAAAGAATGTTCGAGGCCAGTGACATGGTGATGAAATAAAACAGAATGCACCAGGCAAACACATCCCGCTCCTTGATTTTCATAACGGCGTACACCACCATTCCAATGTGGAGCAAAAGGGAGAAAATAACACCACTATTGGCCCCTCCTACAATGGGAATGGTATTAAATGAATAATCACAGCTCAGGGGATGGGGGAATAAGAGCAACAACAGATATTTTCCCATAATCCATATGGCTGTGGCTTTCTGTTCGCCCCAGTTTGTGGTAGCCATCAGGGAATTATCAACAACGGGGATGTTGTCTACTCCTATATCGCCGATTACCGAGCGGTGGATTAATAGGTAAATCACCGTGAAGGCAGCCAGGGCCCCTCCCACCGTCAGAATCTTTTTCATGTTGGTTCCTGAGAAGAACCACAGCGTAAGAGGGATGGCCGCCACGTAGGTAATGGAGGATTCTTTGGAAAGCATGCTCAAAAAATAGGCGGCGCCTCCAAAGATCAGTTGCTGCATTTTCTGCGTATCAATCCAGCGGGCGAAGGCCAGCAGTGAAAGGAGGGCGAATATCAGACTCAGCATTTCATCCCGGCTCTTGATGTTCGCCACCACTTCGGTATGTATGGGATGGGCCAGGTATAACAAGGTGATCGCAAAGGGGATCACTACATTTGTACGCATCACTTTAAAGAGCACATAAAAGAGTAAAAACCCGGTGAGCATGTAACAAAGAATGTTTACCCAGTGATGGATGGATGGATTATCGGGCGATAAATTCCACTCTATGGCAAACAGGGCCTTGGAAAGCGGACGGTACAGGTAACTTTGGCTGTCACCGTCGAATTGTGCCCGGTAGTCGTTGGAGAATATTTCTTTGAGCGTACCGCCCAGATCATCGGCGGCTTTCTTGGTCATGGTATTTTCCTTGATCACGGAAAAGTCGTCCAGCACGTACAAGTGATTCCGTGTATTAAAATAGAGAAGAAACGCTGCGGCAGCAAGGATTATACCGAGCGTTCGGAGCAGGGTGGGAGGGATTCGGCTGGGATCCTGTTTGTGCTTCGGTGCTATCTGTTTTATAGACTCGGCAGGTGCGCTTTCTTTCTTCTTCTTCTTTGACATCGTTTCAAATGTAAGAAAAAGAGACTGATCTTATCAGGGTGGGTATTTAACCAGTTTTCGTATTGTTTTTCGGCCTGAATCTTCCGCTCCATATAGGAAGAAGGTACCTGGTGGCAGTGCGGAAATGTCTATCTGAATCTGCCCTTTGACATCGGACAGCCTCCGGTGTTCAATCATTCTTCCGGAAAGATCCAGAATATCTAATTCTCCGGTGAAGATCTCATTGAATGTTAACATCAGAAAATTACCGGCCGGAATGGGTCCGATCAGGATTGTTGTTTCTTCTTCTTCTGCAATTCCATTCAACTGACTCTCATCCAGCCTTACCAGTCCCTGCGCCCAGGTACCGATCCATAGGATACCTAAGGTATCTTTAACAGACTGGGTGGCCCATGTATCGGGGAAGGGAGAGTTCGTACTGTCGTAGTACGTCCATACATTGTTCACATACGTAAGGAGACCTTTATTCTGTGAACAGAGATATTTGTTCTGGGCATTGTCAATTTGGATGTGATTCAGAATATCCGAAGGGATCAGGGAATTGGAAGTGTTCATCCAGTTCCATGCTGGTCCGCCCAGATGTACATTGAGCCCCGAAGATGCCATGGCGATCCAGGGTTTTCCTGCAGCATCCATGTCAATGGAACTGATCGTGTTCTCAGGGAAATTGCCGTCCCAGTAACTGTATTTTGTAAAAAGGGTGTCATTCCAGTAGAGCAAGCCTCCGTTCAGCGTTCCAATGCGTTTGATGTTGTCATTGCCGATGTGGATGCAGGTAATGTGATGACTCCAGATAGGCGAGTTGTTAATATCCCAGATCGTCCACGAATTCCAGTCGTATTTACCCAATCCGGAGGGTGTTCCAACCCAGAGAAAGCCGGCCGTGTCAAAGGCGATGGCTTTTATAAAATTGTCCGGTATACCGGAATTGGAGGTATTATAAACGGTCCAGTTACTGCCGTCGAATCTGGCAAGTCCCGACATAAACGATCCCACCCAGAGATCTCCGTTTTTGTCGAAGGCAAGTGACCGGACGGAGTTGTCCGGTATTCCTGAATTAGAGGTAGTGTAGATAGTCCATGTACTCCCGTCAAAGCCTGCCAGTCCCCAATCGGTTCCTACCCATTTCATGTTATTGCCGGGGTCAACGGCCAAACACCAGACAATATCGGAAGGGATGGATGAATTTTGTGTAGAGTAGATATTCCAGGCCTGGGAGTAACCGGTAAAGAAAGCGCATCCGGAGCAAAGCAGCGGAAGCCATTTCGAACATACGTTTTTCAATCGCTGTTTAATTTACAACCAGCTTTCTGTAATATGATTTTCCCGCAATGGTAATGGTCAGCATGTAAACACCGTCGGGAAGTGTGTTCAGGTCCAGCGTGCCCCGGTACATGCCCGTTACCTGCTGCAGACTTCCGGACCGAACCAAATCACCAACGAGGGTGTACACTGCAAAGTCTACCGCTGCCGTTCCGGGAAGTGCCAGTTGCAGGTGAAAGATTCCGGCGGACGGATTTGGAAACACGGCGATCGCGTGATCAAGGTCCTTTTCCGGGCTGATCGAGGTACAGGTTTGAACAAACGCAGTTACATTCACCGGCGTGCTGCTGCAGTAACGGTTGGTGGTCTCCACTTTCCAGTCGTAGAAATAATAATAATAAGCAGGCCCCGAAGAGGATCCATTAATGCTTACCACGCCGTTGAGAACATAAGGGAAATTCGTGGCGTTATTGTTATTCCGGTAACAGGAAACACCGCCGGCGCCTACCAAACGATAGGCATTGCCGGGTGCGATGTTCCAGTTCAAGGCTACCGTATTCCATCCGGTAACCAGGGCAGCGTTCAGGGTCTGCATAAGAGCGCCAAGGCTGTCGCGAAGCTCGATGGTTCTGGTTCCCGCTGACTGGGCCAGAATGCGCACCGAAATAAGTTTCATGTTATCGAGAACGGAGAAAGTAAGGTATCCGCTCGATGTGGAGTAGGCTCCCACACCATACGTGTTATCCGGGGAACCAACCGATGATGTGTCTGTGTAATTCAGCTGGCTTTCCACAGTGTAAGCAGTTGTAGAGGAAATAAGGGGAGTAGTAAATGTGTTTCCAAGACCTACTATATTCTGGTTTTGATCTTTCCACACCAGCGTTCCGGTACCTGTGGCGGTGAGTGTAGCCACACCGGACGGCCCGCATATCGTATCGTCTGAAGCTACCGGAGCACCGGGTGCCGCCCATTGTGTTACTGTTACAGAGGCAGATGCCGTTCCGCAATGATTTGTCATGGTAACTGAATAGTTTCCCGGATTGCTCACCGTAATGCTCTGAGTGGTTGCGCCGGTATTCCATAAATAATTTATAGCCGCATTCGCTGTGAGTGTGATACTGTTATTCTGGCAATAATTCAGCGAAGGAAGATTTTTTGTGATGGATGCCACCGGATTTCCGGGTGCGTTCTGTTGCGTGAGCGTGAAGGGGATATACGTGTAGTTATTGGTTTCGTCGGATTCGAGGAAATTATTGTTGGGATCTACTTCCAGAACGATGTAATACAAACCGTTACAAAGTCCGGGAGGAAGATTGATCCACATCAGATCCAGGTCCTCGTCGTACACATCGGTATATCCGGAAGAAATGCCCTGCATTACCGGTGAGCAGTTGTAAGAACCGCCGCCCAAACCAAAGTTCGGGAAACTGCCATTGTATAAAGTAGTTCCCTGGTTGTAAACGGTATTCACATCCTTGCAATGGTGATTGGCAGAGGTGTTGCTGCACTGGTAGTAATCCATAAGGCAAAAACCAAGTTTCGCTCCGGTGGCAACAATAGGCCAGTTCAGGCAATTGGGATCACCATTGTTGATGCGCAGCGTGAAGATCCCCCAGTCGTCCACATGATTATGTCCGTGACTCTGATGGTAGGTCATGGCTCCTGCGCCGCGGTCCCAATAGGTCATGGTATTGCCATTTTTATGATATACCCTTTGCATGATCAACTGACGGGGCGTGGAGCCATCCGGGCAGGTGCCGGGGTTGGAAGTAAATGTATCAGTGCCGCAAACAAAAACGGAGGAACCCATAACAGTGAGCGGTCCGAATCCGATGTTTGGTGTTGAGGCTGTGATGCGTAAACGGCCGTCATTCCCATTGCAGGCGGGAACGCACACCTGAGGGTATTCGTTGGGCCCCTGTTTGTAGTTTTCTAGTGCGTACCAGCTTACGGTAATATCCGGAAGTAGGTCGCAGTTGGTTTGACTTTGACTGGCGCACTGGCAAGTGGTGGCATTGCTGGTGGTACATTGTGCCCCGGCAATGAATCCTGAAAGGGAGATCGTCGAAAGAAGTAAGAGTTTTTTCATGCTTGGTTCATTGAAGCCATGAAAGTATGAAAAGTATGCTCTGCATCATAAAACAATATGAGCATAATCATAATAGTGAAAATAGTAAAGACGAAATGGCGAAAAGTGTCGACAAACCACCAAAATTCATCGACTAAAAACCAGTCTTATTTCGGTTTTTTGGTAGCTGTCCGGATGTATTCTACGATAATACGGGTATCGGTACCGGGAGGGAAGAGTTTTCCTACGCCCATTTCATAGAGTTTTTCCCTGTCTTTATCCGGGATAATTCCGCCGCCGGTGAGTAAGATATCGCCGGCTTTTTTTTCTTTGAGCAGGTTCAGGATGCGGGGGAATACCGTCATGTGAGCACCGGAAAGGATGCTTACGCCGATAACGGCCACATCTTCCTGGATGGCCGCGTTCACCACCATTTCCGGGGTTTGGCGCAGGCCGGTATAGATCACCTCCATTCCGGCGTCTCGCAGAAAGCTCGCAATTACTTTGGCACCGCGGTCATGACCGTCGAGACCTACTTTGGCAACAAGTACCCGGATTGGTTTATCCACAACACAAAGATACTGGTTTGCACGGAGAGTGTATTTGTTACCCCTCCCACACGGGCACACTCACACTGAACACGGTTCCCTCCCCGGGTTTTGTTACAAAAGTGATGGTGCCTTCCATGCTTTCGATGATGTTCTTCACCATAGCCAGTCCCAATCCCATACCGGTACTTTTTGTTGTAAAATTGGGCACAAAGATCTTGTCCAGTACCTCTGCGCTGATTCCGCTTCCATTGTCCTCCACTTTCACCAGGAAGAAATTTCCTGCACGAAGCAGGCTTACTTTGATCTTTCCTTCCCTTCCCTCCGGGATTGCCTGCATACCGTTCTTGATCAGATTGTTGAATACGCGTACAAGTTGATCCTTATCCGCGTTCACCCAGGCTTCTTTCAGGTCACAATCGAATTGAACATTCATCTCCGTGGAATTCTTAAACAACGAAACGGTATTTCTCAGCAAACTGCTTAATTCGAGTTTCTCTGCACGGGGTTTGGGCATTTTCGCGAAATTGGAGAATTCACCGGCTATGTTACTTAAGGTTTCAATTTGTTCGATCAGCGTCTGGCTTAAGCGCTGGATCTTTTGTTTGATATCCGGAGAATTATCGTTGAGGAGCCGCTGTAAATGCTGTATGCTCAGCTTCATCGGCGTTAGCGGATTTTTGATCTCATGCGCCACCTGCTTGGCCATTTCCCTCCAGGCGCTCTCCCGTTCACTGCGTGCCAATAATTCGGCGCTCTTCTGCAATTCCAGGATCATACGGTTGTATTCACTCACCAGGCTGCCGATCTCATCCTTCTGTTTCCAGATAATCGGTTCGTTACGTGTTCCAAGCCGGATCATTCGCAGTTTATCCTGTATGATGCGCAGCGGCTTGGTCAGGTAATTGCTCATCAACAGTGCGGTGATCACCGAGAATGCAAACAGGAACACATAAATATTGATCAGGGCTGCCAGAAAGGTAGAAATTTCTTTTTCCAGTTCGCTTTGTTTGGCGAAATAGGGCAGGTTCAGGTACGCCAGCAGTTTTCCTTCCTTGTTCCTGAAGGGAACGTAAGAGGAAAGATATTTCAGGTTACCTATGTTCTCTTCATGAATATAATTGTTCCGATGCAATCCGGCCATATAGTAATATGCCTCGGGATCCATTTTACGGGAAGCCAGTCCTTCTTCAAACACTTTCGGGCGGGAGGAAGCGTACATATTGCCGTTCAGATCGTAGAGGGTAATATCTGTAAAGAAAACATTGGCGAATTTCTTAAGAATATAGGTGGAGTACTCACTGTAATGCGGGGAGAGCTGCTTTTCACTCCCCAGTTTATTTTCTACCTCAATCATCACACTCTGCGTTTTCTCGGAGATGGTTTCAATATTCTGTTCTTCATACTGCAGTTTGATGTAATAGATAGTGCCGGCGCCGAACAATACCAGCGAAACAAGTACGGTAAATACCAGCAGGAGCTGAATCCGGTATTTAAAGCTCAGTTCGGAAAAGTTGAAGCCGATAACCATCTGACGCAGCAGCAATATGATCACCAGCACTATACTATAATAAGTAAACAGATAAGAGAACGTGGTCACAAATCCCATGGTGCCGGCGGGTTTTTTGCTCAGCACAATAAGTGTAGTTGTATCCGGCCGGAAATATAAATGGTGATGTCCGCCTTCTTCTTCGAAATGTTTTACCCCTTCTTCAATATCGGAACGGTCGAAATAGAAGCCGTACGGATACTTGCCGAAGGAATTGATCATCACTCCGTTCTTGTACTTGGCGTAGGAATAGTCGGCCAGTTTCTGGGTGAGCCCGATTTCCTTTTCAAGCAGCAACTCCGGAAAGCCAATCTCTTCCGAGATAAAACGGGATTCCAGTTCGATGTAGAGATCGCCGAATTTGTCTCGCTCATTGGAATGAATGTACAGGGGAAGCCGGGACAGGTAACTGATCTTTCCCTTCGGGTTATTCACAAAACGGAGATCAGGACATTCCGTACTTTCTGAATGTGTGGCGATCTGATCCTCCAGCCACGCGTGATTGTCACGGTTGGGTGCCCCGTCGTCAATCACCGGGTAGCATAAGGTATCGAAAACGGATAGCCGGATATCATATTTGTCCCAGTACCCGGCGAAATACCGTTCCATCATGGTTTTCCGGAAGGCCGCCGGATCATGTAAACCCCAGGTCAGTGAAGTATCTCTGCGTATTTTTTCGGTGAGTTCGTTGAAAAAATGTTCGGCCAGAGGGTCTTGTTCTACGGCGAGCTTTTCCACATAATTTTTACGGTTTCCGTATTCTTTCAAACGGGAAAAGCGCAGGAAGACATGCGAGGAATAAAAACCAAAAATAAGCATCACCAGCGCCACACCGGAAAATGAAAGCCCGCCCCCCAGTTTATACTTGGAATAAAAGATTACGAGCAGGAGGGCGCCCGGCCAGAGAAACAGTATCTCGTCCAGTGTTCCCACCCAGTGCGAATAGATAACATAAATAACAGTGGAGATACTGAATGGCCAGATCAGGCGCAGAATGGGAACTCCTGACCGCAGGATCACCGAAAGCAGTTTATCAGCAACAAAGTAAAATGCGAACAGCATGAGGCCGGGTATCGCGAAAGCGATGTAGCTGTATATATTCAGTTCAAAGATGTTGTTAATGTTAAAGGGAATGATGGAATTGAAGATCAGACCGATAAAAAGATTGTTAAGCCACCGGGATACAAAATAGAAGATCAGCAGGGCGATGCCGAGAAAAATCTGAAGTTGCAGGTGATTTCTTGTGAAAAGGAGTTTGCGGGCCGGGTAATACTTATTCAAAAAATAGCAGATATAAAATATCAGAAGCGCATTCAGGAAGAAATCACCTAAAGACGGTAGCCAGAACGATTCAGCATCGCCATAAAATTCAGCTGAGAATAGCGGAAGAGAATAGATCAGTCCAGGAAACTGAAAATAAATCGTAGCCCACCGGAGCGCAACCAGAAGAAGAACAAACACCAATCCCGACCAGTACTTTCCGATTCGAAAGGAGAGTTCGGAGCATTCCAGCTGCAAATACGCCACCACGCACACCATCCCCACCAGGTACAAAACCAGCAACAGCCAGTGCAGGTGAAAGTTATCACCCGTAACCATTGGGGGAAAGAGCAGGGTGCACAGATACTTTGGTGTTTCACTTTCAATGGAGGAGTAAACTTTATTGGCATTGTTCTCGTCACCCCTGATCACCTGCGTTCCTTCCGGCAGACGAAAATCCGATTGAAAGGTGTTCTGCAGGTATTTGTTCTGATAGTGATACTCCCGCTTTAAAAGCAAAAGTCCAACCACCTGCATCGCTCCCCTGGGGCTCGAATTCTTTCGGTACACCTCAAACCAGCCGTTCCGAAGCTGAGCAATCCTGTCATCAAGGCACACTTCCTTCCGGTAATTTTCAACGGCTGCAGAATTGTGTGACCAGAATTTTAACGTATCATTTTGGTATATGAGCAGCACAATCCCTTCTTTCCCGAACAGCTCTGCTCCCCGTCCGAAGCTGCGGAAAAGTTCCTGGTAAGATATGTTCTCGGATAAGGCAGAAAGACTGTCTACCTCGGCCTTCAGGATGGCTTCCTTCCGGTGAAGAGTAACTTCAAATTCCCGGAGCGTATCCGCATGATTGATGTCGTCTGTGAAACTGAGGAAGAACCCGGTGACAAAGCACAGGATTGACAGAAGAAGAACAATAAAACGGTTTTGAAGAAGCTTCTTGAGAGACATCCGTGCGTAAAGGTAGAAAAGGGAGCCCAATTCACATCAGTAATTGTGCCAAAACCCCCTGAAAATGAGGCAGATTAAAATAGCCGGAGGCCCGGCCCCGCCCCCTTAATTTGTGTATTTTTAATACCCGTGAAAAATGGACTGCTGACGTTTTTTTTGCTGCCACTGCTCCTCCCGGCCCAGTGGCAGGTGGAGTACTGGCCCAACGGCAATAAGAAATCGGAAGGCAAAAGAGCAAACGGACTAGAAGACAGCACATGGACCTTTTACTATGAAAAGGGACTGAAAAGTGCGGAAATCACCTACCTTAACGGACAACTTCACGGTCCGTTTGTCTACTACCAGTCGAACGGTGCGAAACAGCAGAAGGGTACTATGCTAAACGGCATGTACCACGATTCCCTCTTCTTGTATCACCTCAACGGAAAGACCAAAACACTCACCATGTATGTTAACGGTCAGCGAACCGGGATCTTTCGTGAGTATTACGACAACGGCAACGTGATGACCGAAGGATACTATTCGGAAAATCTTCCGGAAGGTAAATACACCTATTACTATTCAGACGGCAAAAAGGGCTTTGAAAAGAACTTCTCCAGAGGCGCCGAGAACGGCGCTACCGTTTATTGGAGTGCCGAAGGGATCGAGGTCTGGCGTTGTGAATTTGTGAACGGACAGCGACAGGGGCTGTGCGTTTCTTATTATAAGAACGGAAACAAAGAGTCTGAAGGACGCTATGAAAAGGACCAGATGACTGGAGTATGGAAGTACTGGGATGAGAACGGAAAAATAGTGAGAGAGGAAACTTACCAAAACGGAGTGCTCAGTAAATGACCATGAAAAGTTATTCTTTTACAACGGGCGGCGACGGCGATCATGACGAGGTACTTCGCCTTTCACAGGCCATGGATCTCGATGTGCAGAATTTCTGCATCCGCGATTTCTGTGTTGTAAGGAAGGGTACAAGCATCGTCGGATTCGGAAGGCTCCGGGCCTATACCGGGTTTCGTGAAGTGGCCACCGTGGGGGTAGTGGAGGAGGAGCGCAGCCGGGGCGTGGGTTCGGAAGTGGTGAAACGGCTCCTGGAAGGAAAACAGGAAGCGATCTATCTCACATGTGTGATCCCCGGTTTTTTTTCAAGGCTGGGATTTGCTCCTGTAAGGGAGTTCCCAACTGAGCTGATCGCTAAATATGACTTCTGCCGGTCGTTCGGATACTCTGAATCGGAAGTGCATGTAATGAAATATAATCCCTGATGGCCCACGCAAGAAGATATACCAAACACGTATTCTGTCTGGAAGGAGAAATGTCGCCCGATCTCAGGGATAAATCTTCCGTTCAGGCCGCCTTGATCTTTTTACAGCAGAATTTCGGTATACGTTTCATTTTTAAAACGGTAACCAGCAAGGATAACCTGCGGTATTACATCAATCAATGGCAAAAAAAGAAGTACGAACATTACTCCATCTGCTATCTGTCATTCCATGGCGAAAAAGGATGCATTGAACTGGGAAATAAATTTGTTTACCTCGATGAATTGGGTCGTATGCTGAAGGGGAAATGCAAACACAAAGTGATTCACTTCGGAAGCTGCAGCACATTAAAAGCCGACAAGAAAGAGCTGGAAGCCTTTCTTAAAGTTACCGGTGCCCTGGCTGTTTGCGGTTTTAAATCACAGGTGAGCTTTATTGAAAGCTCCGTGTTCGACCTCTTGCTGATCGACCTTTTTCAGAAATACCTGGATATCGGAAAATTAAAAAAGCGACTTTATTCTGACTACGGTACATTCGTACGTAAACTGGATTTCCAACTTATTCTTCCCTGAGTGGCCAAAAAGAAGAAATCGGCGCCGGCCCCTGTGGTACCGGAACTGAAGATTCCGCAAGCGGCACCCTATGCTTCGCTGAATCCACTGAAGAATTTTTGGCTGCAGGTGGTGACGATCGCTGTGGCAGGGTTCGGACTATATGGCAATTCCATTCAGAATAAAACCGCACTCGACGACGAACCCGTTATCACCCTGAATGATTTTGTGAGCCACGGCTTTGGCGGATTGGATTCTATTTTCAAATACGATTCCTATTACTGTTTTTATCGTTCGCTAGGAGTGAAGGACCAGTTGCCGGGAGGAAGATACCGTCCGCTATCCATCGCTACCTTTGCCATCGAGTGGGAGTTCTTCGGAGACAATGCCTTTGTAAGACACCTGGTGAATGTACTGCTTTACGTTTTTTCAGTGATCCTGCTGCTCTATTTTCTACGTAAATACCTTCTTGTGAATGTACGGGGCGGATCAGATATCGCCTTTCTGGCTGCGTTTTTATTCCTTATCCACCCCATCCATACTGAAGTGGTGGCCAATACCAAAAGCCGCGATGAGATCATTTCTTTTCTCTTCATTACGCTTACACTCCTCCTTGCATTGCGGTATGCCGACACAGGCAGGTGGAAAGCCGGAGCGTGGGCCGCTGCCGGATATTTCCTTGCGCTTCTTTCGAAGGAATGGGCGATTACACTGGTCGTTTTAGTCCCGGTAATGTTCTACCTGTTCAGACAGCGTACATGGATGGAGTCCCTGAAACTATCACTCCCTTTCTTTGGCGTGGCCGCTGTTTTTCTTTTCATCCGTGCAGGAATTGTCACCGGACTTGATAAAGAAGAGACCGAGCTACTGAATAATCCGTATGTGCTGGCCAGCGGTTCCGAAAAGGTGGGAAGCAAGCTGTACGTGCTCTGGAAATACCTCAGCCTGCTGCTGGTGCCGTATCCTCTGTCATCCGATTACTCATATAACACGCTTCCTTACCGGACGATTGCCGATCCAATGGCTCTGTTCTCACTGCTTCTGCACCTGGGCGCTGCAACAGGAGCAATCGTACTGCTGGTTCGCAGAAACATCCTGGCCTTTCCCATCCTGTTTTACATCGGGCACCTGGCACTGGTGTCCAACTTCCGGTTTAATGTGGGCGCCACCATGGGCGAACGGCTTATTTATCATTCTTCTTTCGGATTTCTGTTCCTTATCAGCATCCTCTGCGTTATGGGTGCAGAAAGGATAAAACATTCGGGTATGAAAAGGGTATTTATGCCTGTTCTTATTCTATTATTGCTCGTTCCCTCTGCACTGATTATTCTTCCGAGAAATAAACAGTGGTATAACGACCCGGCTCTTTTTATACACGATGTCAACGTGGTGCCGAATT
Source organism: Bacteroidia bacterium (assembly GCA_020852255.1). NCBI lineage: Bacteria > Pseudomonadati > Bacteroidota > Bacteroidia > Bacteroidia bacterium. Next base: position 19,620 of record JADZBD010000013.1, read on the forward strand.
CCGCATGGATGAACGGCAACGCAGGCCGCTGTCATATCGTATTGGCTGACTCTGCGAAGGACCCTTCCGAAAAGCAAAAATACCTTGATCTTGCCAAACCCTATCTTCGCAAAGCCGTAAGCATCCACCCCGGATTCGTGAACGCCTGGTTTTACCTGGGATCGGTTCACCACAGACAGAACAATATTGACAGTGCCGAATATTGCTGGAACCAGGCCAGAATCTATTTCCCGAATCACCCCGGCTTCAAAACACAATACGATGTGCTTCTTTCAAGCCATTATGTGAAACTGGCCGAGAAGAAGGTGAAGGAAAATGATCTGCCCGGGGCAATACCTCCCCTTGAAAAGGCGTTGAAGTATAAGCCCGACGATGCTGAAATGTGGTATAACCTCGGCGGAATACATTACACGCTTAAAGATCCTCAGAAGGCGTATGAAGCCTGGACCAAATGCCTTCAGGTGAAGCCTGACCATAAACTTGCCCGCGAAGCCGTCGGACATCTGCAGGTTCAAAAACCAAATCCATGAAAAAACTACTGATTCTTCTGTTGGGAGGAGGCCTGCTGCAAGCCGGGCAGTTGCTGGCACAGACAAAATACACCAGTTTGCTCTGGGAAATCTCCGGTAACGGTATGTCCAAACCCTCTTACCTATACGGAACTATGCACGTGAGCAGAAGAGTGGCGTTCCACCTGAGCGATTCTTTTTTTATCGCTTTGAATTCGGCCGGAATTGTGGCGTTGGAATCCAATCCGGAACTCTGGCTGGAAGCCTATAATGATCCTGATATGAGTTCTCCGTACCGTATTCGCGGACCGGAGGTTTCAGGGCCGGGCGGTTTATATAACGATTGGTTTTCTATCAATGTGCCCAAGTCAAATACATTCCGGGGATTGCTTTCCCGCGATCCGCAGATTATCAATGGGCTACTGTACCGGCAGAATTCCTACACAAAGAATTTTGAGGAGGATACCTATCTCGACCTGTTTATTTTTCAGTCAGGACGAAAACTGGGTAAACAGATTGCCAGTCTGGAAGGACTGAAAGAATCCGAAGAACTGGTGGACCGCGCCTTTCTTCCGGATAAGGAATCAGAGGACGAGAAAGAGCTTAAGAAGGTCAAAAAGATGATGAAAGACCTGGATGAGAATCTTTATGAAATGATGGAGGATGCCTACCGTCGCGGTGATCTGGATATGCTCGACTCCGTAACCACCATGATGAACCCGGGAAAGAATTACCGGAAATACATGCTGGATGAACGCAACCGGATCATGGCACGCAACATGGATTCCCTGATGAAAAAACAGGTGGTTTTCTCGGCCATCGGAGCTGCACATCTGCCTGGTGAATTAGGGGTGATTGAATTATTGAGAAAAATGGGATACCAGGTGAGACCCATTGTATTTACAGGAGCACGCGACAGTAAAATGAAGGATAAGATCGAGAAGATCCGCTACCCGGTTACACTCCGGTGGAACAGCCCTGAGGATTCTTCCTTTTCTGTTCAGGTTCCGGGAAAGTTGATCCCGCTCGGCGGACGCTGGACCAAGTCATATATTTTTTCCGATATGGCCAATGGCAGTTACTATGCCGTCTATCGGTTGCTTCACATGAACGCCTGGACAGGAAATTTCCCGGCGGGTATTCTCGCACGGATAGACTCCATGCTCTTTGAGAATATTCCCGGCAAGATCAGTAAAAAGGAGAAATTTAAAACGGCTGAGGGTTATGAGGCCATGGAGATTTTCAACAAAACCAAAACCGGCGACCACCAGCGATACAGGATCATCGTTACCCCAACGGAAGTTGTACTGATGAAATGCGCCGGTACCGGCGACTATATAAGCCGTGAAAAGGAAGTAAACACCTTCTTTACCTCCATCCGGTGGAAAAACAGTATCGGATGGACCAGTTTCAATTCGCCTCAGAGCGGATTTAAGGTAAAAATGCCGGCCAATGTGTTCCGGGTGAATCAGCCGGATCCGGACAGTCCGAAAAACCGTACCGAAGAAAAACTCGTAGGCACAGACCCGGACGGAAGCCGGATCTATCTGGCTATGTCCACCTCTTGCCATGATTTTAATTACCTCGAACACGACAGTTTTGAGCTGCGGGTGATCGCGTACGAATTTCTTGAATCAAACAAATTTGAGGAGCATCGGATTAAGGTACAGAGCGGTAACGAATACAGCAGTTTCGCAGGAAAAAAGGAGGGGAAGTACGTAAGAGGAAGGGTGTACATACGCGGAACTTCCTATTATCTGTTTGCCGTATATCAGAAAGACAGTACAGAACCTGCAGCGTATTTTTCCTCGATTCAATTCTCCCCGCGCACATCGCCGTCGCAAACAAAATCCGTTATTGATACTTCCCTCTTCTTTTCGGTAACCACCACATTGGAGCCTTCCGGATCGCCATACGACCGCCTCCTCTATGGCGGTTACTACAAACCGAAGCAAAAGAGAACGGATGAATCACACCGGGAGGAATCACGTGATAATACGTATGCCGACAGGCATACACGGGAAGGCGTGCACGTGCGGTGGATACGTTTGCATAAATATGAATCGGAGGATACACTGCAGCATTTGTTTGATGAATATATATTTAAAGGGGAAAAGGATAAAGCGAAAAAAGATGAGCGGTGGAAAGCCCGGAATTGGGAAAGTAACGGAATACATTGGTATGAGTTTTATCGCCGCAACCCCGCCTGCGGGGTGTCGCTTTACCGGCGGGTTTGTCTCAAAGCAGGAACCATGTGGGTGATTTCCGCTGTAGCGGATTCTGCAGGACAGTTCTCACCCGGAGTAAAGGCATTCCTTAACTCATTTCAGCCTGCGGATACCGTGTTCGGAAAGGCACCGTATGAGGATAAAGCGGGTATGTTACTGGCTGACCTTCTTTCCAAAGATTCACTTACCCGCGACCAGGCCGTGCGGTCCGTGATGACGGTGTATGCAAGGTTTACAGATACACATTTTACCGCCCTTTCCGCTTATTTCAAAACAGCGGAATATTTTAAACAGGAGATCAGCAAGCGGGCCGATCTGATTTCTGCCCTCGGAAAAATGAAAAAGACACAACCTGTTGGTTTACTGAAGGAACTGTTTCTGAAGGCAGGCGATACCGCTTCCCTTCAGCTCGCCGCGCTCGAAGGCCTGCTCCGGCTCGGAACAAAAGAAGGAAATACTGCCTTTATTGAAATGATGAAACTGGAAACCCCGCTGGTATCCGGGAATGACAATTGGCTGATCAGTTCCCTTTTCTATCAGGCCTGGCGCAATTTGGATGTGGCCAGGTATCTTTTCCCCGGACTCCTGGAATTTGCCCGTTATCCGGAATACAAGGAAGAAATCTATTCCCTGCTGGCAGAACTGCAGGAAAAGAAAAAGATCGGTACAGAGGTGATCCTTGGAGCGAAAGCTGAGATTTTGCGCAATGCCAGAGATGAACTGAAACGGCAACTATACAAAGAAGAGGAAATGAAAGGCGACTTCGTGGATTCCTACCGGCGGTATTCCTGGATGGGAAATTTTAATTATGGAAGCGGAGGCTCCGAGTTTCTGCAATACGGGAACCGGCTGATCTATGATTATGCACGTCTGCTGGCTCCGTATTATCAGGAAGCCGGGGTAAAAGACTTCTACCATCGTTTGCACCGCACCCGAAACGCCGCTCTTAAAATCGCTGTCTATTCTCACCTCGTGGAAAAAAAGGTACAACTGCCGGATTCTGTCTGGAAAGAGCTCGGGAATACTCCGGCCAACCGGCTCGTGATGATCACCTGGCTGAATAAAATCAAACGGCCAGACCTTATCCCGGATGTCGTAACATCTGATTCTCTTCTTGTGCAGGCCTTTGCATGGTATTACCAGAATATGAAACCGGAAGACAGCCTTGTCCATGTTTCGTCAGATCCACTAAAAAATAAACTCGGACCGGTAACCCTGCACCTTTTTAAATTCAAGGAAAAAAAGGAGTTGCAATGGGAGTATTTTGGGATTATGACCGGGGCGAAAGATAGTACCGGACTGCCCTTGTCAAAGCTTCTCACCGCGAGCCTCTATGGAATTGAATATCAGAATGATGATGAGGAAAGCGGAAAGGAATTGCGAAAGCAGGCAGTTTTATTCGAACGGGAGCGCTCCGCGGGAAGATATTTCGGGGGAGATTTATTCGGGGATTTATATAATCCGGACTATGAGGAATAGCTGTAATTATCTGATAATCAGACTATAAAAGAGGTATATTGACCTTCGTTTCTTCATTATGCTAATTACTTTATCTTTGCACCCTATTAACCTAAAAATCAAATAAAATGTCAGACATCGCAACCAGAGTTAAGGCCATTATCGTTGATAAGTTAGGAGTTGACGAGAAGGAAGTAACCCCTGCGGCAAGCTTTACAAATGATCTGGGCGCCGATTCACTGGATACTGTTGAACTGATCATGGAATTCGAAAAGGAATTCAACATCGCCATCCCGGATGATCAGGCTGAGAAGATCAGCACGGTGGGCGAAGCCATCGCTTACATCCAAGCGAACGCGAAATAAGTTTCACTTTTTTACCGCCATTTACTTTGAGACGGGTTGTCATCACCGGCCTGGGTGCCTTAACCCCGATAGGTAACACAGTACTGGAGTACTGGAAGAGCCTGGAGGAGGGTAAGAGCGGAGCTGCGCTGGTTACACGATTTAACGCGGAAAAATTCAAAACCCGTTTTGCCTGTGAGATCAAGGGATTCAAAGTGGAGGATCACTTTGAACGCAAGGAAGGAAGGAAACTGGATCCCTTTACTCATTATGGTCTCGTTGCTGCGAAGGAAGCGATGACGGATGCCGGTTTGCTGGGAGAAAATAAATTTGACCCCGACCGAACAGGGGTTATCTGGGGTTCCGGTATCGGGGGAATCGAAACATTTCAGCAGGAAGCCTTTGGTTTTGCCAAAGGAGACGGTACGCCGAGGTTCAATCCTTTTTTTATTCCAAAAATGATTGGAGACATCTGCTCCGGTCATATTTCTATTATTTATGGAATGCGGGGTATCAATTATACCACTGTTTCGGCCTGCGCTTCTTCCACCCATGCCCTGATTGACGCCTTCAACTACATTCGCTGGAATAAAGCTGATATTATTGTTGCAGGTGGTTCAGAAGCAGCAGTGGTGGAATCCGGGCTGGGGGGGTTCAATGCCCTGCAGGCGCTGTCTACCCGGAATGATTCACCCGAAACCGCCTCCCGCCCTTTCGATAAAGACCGCGACGGATTTGTACTGGGAGAGGGAGCCGGATGCCTGATCCTGGAAGAATATGAGCACGCTAAAAAGCGCGGTGCAAAGATTTATGCGGAAATAGCTGGCGGAGGAATGACAGCGGACGCACATCATATTACCGCTCCACATCCGGAAGGATTGGGTGCACTCAACGTAATGAAGAATGCACTGGAGGATGCCGGTCTTTCATCTTCTGACATTGACTATATCAATGTGCACGGCACATCCACTCCGCTCGGAGATGTGGCCGAATCCAAAGCGATTCTCGGTGTATTCGGAGAGCATGCCTATAAGCTTAATATCAGTTCCACAAAATCCATGACCGGTCACCTCCTGGGCGCAGCCGGTGCCATTGAAACCATTGCCTGCGTGATGGCAGTTACAAAGGATATTGTTCCTCCCACCATCAACCATTTCACCGATGATCCGGAAATAGATCCGGGGCTGAATCTTACCTTCAACAAAGCACAGAAACGCACCGTACGCGCTGCCCTTTCCAATACCTTTGGCTTTGGCGGGCATAATGCCTCGGTGATTGTAAAGAAGATCTGAAAGGGGTTCTCCATTTTTTCGTATTTTAGAGTATAATTTTCATATCACTAACCTGTGTCGCCCCTCACGCAACTTTTATCCGTATGCGATACTTCGTTATCCTTCTCACCATTTTTACCGGCTCCCTAAACGCTCAAAACAACCTCTGTACGGGTGCTATTCACCTCGACACTATTTCCCAGGAA